>NZ_JAAKUJ010000004.1:0-260783 GCF_049175075.1 Aeromonas sp. 600774 | reverse complement strand
CTTGGGTATCACGGATGATATGGCGCACCACGGCAGAGCCGATAAAGCCGGCACCGCCGGTCACGAGGATTTTCATAGATATGTATCTCTTGCGAGGCGTTGATGTGACATCGGATAGGGGCTGGCTGTTCACTGCTGCACTGTTGAAACACCTAAATAGACGGCAATTTAACCATCTCAAACAGCAACAAAACACTGAGTGAACATTATTCACACAAATCACCAAATAACCCCAAGGCTACCGCCCCTGGGTTACAGCTCCCACCATGCTGCTTTTGACCTGATTGTGTTTGCTGTTGGTCATCATGTCCTCCAGCATTTTTCTGTATTGATTGTGTTTGGCAAAGACATACAAGGCTCAAGACCAAAAAGGTCAATGTCCGACGACTCACCACTTACCAGCCCGATAAGACGCAGATTCTATCTCGTTTCCTACAAACCTGCACCGCAAAAGTCGTTCGCCAACTACCATAGATAAGGATTCGATAAGGGGCGACGGAAGAGCGAATAACTCCTCATACACATCTGGGCGCAGCCAGATAATCAAGACCAAGTTACCGTTTTTACAACAAAAAAATAGAGCGACATTCCAAGTCGCTCTATTTATTACTCACTCATACCTGATTTATTTGTCTTATTGTGATCTGCCCCCAGAACTCAAGGGGTCACTTTGCTCAGTCACCTTTTGACTCAACTGCTGCAACCATGCGCGCCTCTTTGCTCTGGTGGCTGGTGAAGTAGCGCATCACCAGCACGAAGAAGAGCGGAACGAAGAAGATGGCCAGCACGGTGGCACTGATCATTCCCCCCATTACGCCGGTACCGATGGCGTTACGGCTGCTGGCACCGGCACCGGAGCTGATCACCAGCGGCAATACCCCGAGGATAAAGGCGAGCGAAGTCATCAGGATCGGACGCAGGCGCAGGCGCGCCGCCTCCACTACGGCTTCACCCAGTCCCATCCCCTTGTCATAGAGCTCTTTGGCAAATTCCACGATCAGAATCGCGTTCTTCGCCGACAAGCCTATGGTGGTGAGCAGGCCTACCTGGAAGTAGACGTCGTTCTCCAGCCCACGCAGGGTGGCGGCCACAATGGCTCCCAGTACCCCGAGAGGCACCACTAGCATCACCGAGAACGGAATGCTCCAGCTCTCGTAGAGGGCCGCCAGACAGAGGAACACCACCAGCAAGGAGATGGCGTAGAGCGCTGGCGCCTGTGAACCGGCCTGACGCTCCTGGAAGGAGAGCCCGGTCCACTCGATGCCCACCCCTTCCGGCAGCTGTTTCACCATCTGTTCGATGGCAGCCATTGCATCACCGGTACTCTTGCCGGGCGCAGCTTCACCGACGATCTCCATCGCTGGCACACCGTTGTAACGCTCAAGACGCGGCGAGCCGAAGCTCCACTCGGTGCTGGCAAAGGCGGAGAAGGGCACCATCTGACCGGCGCTGTTGCGCACATACCAGAGTTTCAGATCTTCCGGGTTCATCCGGAAGGGGGCATCCGCCTGCATATAGACCTTCTTGACCCGGCCACGGTCCACGAAGTCATTGACGTAGGAGGAACCCCAGGCAGTAGCCAGGGTGTTGTTGATATCCGCGATGGAGAGCCCCTGCGCCAGCGCCTTCTCGTAGTCGATCTTGATATCGAGTTGCGGCGTATCTTCCATCCCGTTCGGGCGTACCCGCACCAGTGTGGGATCCTGCGCCGCCATACCGAGCAGCTGATTACGCGCCGCCATCAGCTTGTCGTGACCGATACCGCCACGATCCTGCAGGAAGAAGTCAAAACCGGTCGCCGTCCCCAATTCAGGAATAGATGGCAAGTTGAAGGCGAACACTTGCGCCTCCTTGATGCTGAACAGATAGCCCATGGCGCGACCGATAATGGCGTTGGCACTGCGATCAGGACTCTTGCGTTCGCTCCAGTCCCTGAGTTTGATAAACGCCATACCGGTATTTTGACCGCTACCGGCAAAACTGAAGCCCGATACAGTCAATACGGCATCCACGTTATCCTTCTCGTTGTCCAGGAAGTAGTCACGCATCTGGGCCAGCACCACCTCGGTGCGCTGCTTGGTAGCTCCGACCGGCAGTTGCACCATGGACATGATGACCCCCTGATCCTCTTCCGGCAGGAAGGAGGTGGGCATCCGCATAAAGAGCACTGCCAGCACCGCCAGCATGGCGCCGTAGATAATGCTGTAACGCACGCCCTGCTTGATCACCTTGCGCACACCGCGCTGATAGCGCTGGGTACCGGCATCAAAGGCGCGGTTGAACCAGCCAAAGAAGCCACGCTGGGCGCCAAACTCGCCGTGTTTCATCGGCTTGAGCAGAGTGGCACAGAGGGCCGGGGTCAGGATCAACGCCACCAGCACCGACAGCACCATTGCCGAGACGATGGTCAGCGAGAACTGGCGATAGATGGCACCAGTCGAGCCTCCGAAGAAGGCCATCGGCACGAACACGGCGGAGAGCACCAACGCGATCCCCACCAACGCGCCGGTGATCTGGGTCATCGACTTGCGGGTCGCTTCCAGCGGGGAGAGATCCTCCTCGCTCATCAGCCGCTCCACGTTCTCAACTACCACGATGGCGTCATCCACCAGCAACCCGATAGCCAGCACCATACCAAACATGGTGAGGGTGTTGATGGAGAAGCCGAACGCCGCCATCACCCCGAAGGTACCGAGCAGTACCACAGGCACCGCAATGGTCGGGATCAGGGTGGCGCGGAAGTTCTGCAGGAACAGATACATGACGCAGAACACCAGGAAGATCGCCTCGATCAGGGTCTGCACCACCTCCTCGATGGAGATCTTCACAAACGGCGTGGTGTCGTAGGGGTAGACGATCTCCATGTTGGCCGGGAAGTAATCCGACAGCTCATTGAGCTTGGCACGTACCTTCTCGGCGGTATCCAGCGCGTTGGCGCCGGTAGCCAGCTTGATGGCGACCGCGGCGGTAGACTGACCGTTGTAGAGCGCATCTGCGTCATAGCTTTCGCCCGCCAGCTCGACCCGGGCCACGTCTTTGAGCCGTACCTTGGAGCCATCCTGATTCACCCGCAGCAGGATGTCGTTGAACTGCTCCACGGTAGAGAGACGGGTCTGCCCCATGATGGTGGCGGTGAACTGCTGATCTTCCACCGACGGAGTACCACCCAGCTTGCCGAACGCTACCTGGGCGTTCTGCGCCTTGATGGCCGCCTGCACATCCCCCGGGGTCATCTGCACCCGGTTGAGCTTGTTGGGATCGAGCCAGACCCGCATGGAGTACTGGCTGCCGAACAAGGTGATATCCCCTACCCCGTCCAGACGACTCAGGGGCTCCTTGATGTTGGAGACCACATAGTCCGCCAGATCGTCGTTGTTCATCGAGCCATCGTTGGAGATGAACGCCGCGACCATCAGGAAGCTGCTGGAGGTCTTCTGTACCCGAACCCCTTGCTGCTGCACCTCTTGCGGCAGCAGCGACATCGCTTGCTGCAGCTTGTTCTGCACCTGCACCTGGGCGATGTCGGGATCGGTCCCCGGCTGGAAGGTGAGGGTCACCGACACCCGTCCCGCAGAGTCAGACTGGGAAGACATGTAGAGCAGGTGATCCAGCCCGGTCATGTTCTGTTCGATGATCTGGGTGACCGAGTCTTCCACCGTTTTGGCAGAGGCCCCCGGATAGCTGGCGGAAATACCGACCGCGGGCGGCGCAATGCTCGGATACTGGGCGACCGGCAATTTGATGATGGCCAGGCTGCCCGCCAGCATGATCACCAGCGCGATCACCCAGGCAAAAATGGGTCTGTCTATAAAAAATCGAGCCATGAGGCGACTACTCCATCCTACTTGTTGGCCGGGGTGTTGGACGCAGCTTGAGCAGACTGTGCATCAGCACCCTGCTCGGCGGGATTGACCACGGCGCCCGGTCGCACTTTCTGCAAGCCAGCCACGATCACCCGCTCGCCGGAGGTGAGCCCTGACTCCACCACCCAGTTGCTGCCGACGACACGGCTCAGCTGCACGTTGCGCAGCTCCACCTTGTTGTCAGCGGTTACCACCATCACGGTGGCGCCGCCATTGGGGGTGCGAGTCACCGCAGTTTGCGGCACCAGCAGTCCTTGTGCCCGCTCTCCCTCTTGCAGGGTGGCGCGCATAAACATGCCGGGCAGCAGCAGCTGGTGAGGGTTGGGCACAATCACCCGCAGGGTCACCATGCCGGAGGTCTCATCCACGGTCACATCGGAGAACTGCAGCGAGCCCTCTTCGCCATAGGTGCTGCCATCTTCCAGCTGGAAGGTCACCCTGGCTCCCTTCTGCTCGTCTTGGGTCAACTTGCCCTCGGCGACCAGTCGCTTGAGGCGCAGCAGATCGGCGGTGGATTGACGCACATCCACATACATGGGATCGAGCTGCTGGATGGCGGTCAGGCTGTCAGCCTGCTGGGCTGTCACCAGCGCCCCCTCGGTCACCGCGGATTTACCGATGCGGCCACTGATGGGGGCGGTGATGCGGGTGTAACCGAGATTGATCTCTGCAGTGCGCAAGGCCGCCTTGCTCGCCATGATCTCGGCCTTGGCCTGCTTCCAGCTGGCGTCGGCGTCGTCATAGTCCTGACGGCTAATGGATTTGACCTTTAGCAGCTCCTGATAGCGCTGTGCCTTGAGACGGGCACTCTGCTCGTTGGCCTCTGCCTTGGCCAGATTGGCCTTGGCGCTGGCAACCGCCGCCTGATAGACAGCCGGATCGATCTGATAGAGCAGGTCGCCCGCCTTCACATCGCTCCCCTCGGTAAAGAGGCGCTTGAGGATGATGCCGCTCACCTGCGGACGCACTTCGGCCACCCGCAACGGGGCGCTGCGGCCGGTCAACTCGGTGGTCAACATCAACGGGCCGCTCTGCAGGGTCACCACGTTGACCGCCGCGGGGGGCATGCCGCCCTGTCCCTGGGGTGCGCCCCCCTTGTCACCACAACCTGCCAGCAAGCCTGTAGCCAGCAAGGCAAGACCAACTGAACGAGCAAGAATATGTTTATGCATGAAACACCTTAGCCTTTGCCAGTCAATGAACAATCAGGGCCACATGGGCCCTGTTGGTAAATAGTCGAAAGATGAGGCAATATACATACATTCATAAATGTATGTAAGTGACTTTTTGCTTGCATGAGGCACAAATTTCGATGGCCAGACGAACCAAAGAAGAGGCGCAGCAAACCCGCTGCCACATCATGAGCACGGCGCTGGATCTGTTCTGCTCTCAGGGCCTGGCCAAGACCAGCCTGACCGACATCGCCAGGGCGGCAGACCTTACCCGCGGGGCCATCTATTGGCACTTCAAGAACAAGGATGAACTCTTCATTTCGCTCTGGGAGGAACTCTGCAGCCCCCTCGCCCACCAGCTCGATGCCTGCCTCAACCCAGATGAGCCCGATCCGCTGGGACAACTGCGCCTCTTCTTCGAAGGGGTGCTCCAAAGCTTCATTCACAATCCGGCCCAGCGGCAGATGTTCACCATACTGTTCAATCTCGAATCGCTGGAGGGGGAAGCCATTTCCCTGCGCGAGCATATCCGCAGCGAGTCAGCCAACTTTTTCCGGGACCTGGAGACCACCCTGGCCAACGCGGTACGCCGGGGGCAGCTGCCTGCCAACCTCAACCTGCAGCGTGCAGCCACCCTGCTCCACTGTACCCTGGATGGCTACATCATAAACTGGCTCCACTTTCCGGAGCGGATCGACCTGCAGAGCGAATCAGCCTTCCTGATAGAGAGCATGTTTACCATGCTGGCCCACCCCCACGGACCTGCCTGCGGCCGCTAACAGGCTCCGGCAACGTCCTCACATCCAAATCGGGGACTGACCGCGCGTTTTGGCAGTCAGGCCCCGATTTGTTACCCTGTGCGCCCCCTGCTTGAGGTAACCCCTGTGCCACACTCTGACGCCATCCCCGCTTCCCGGCCATTTAACGACCAGCACGCCCACGTTCGAACTGCCTTTGTGGCGCACCTCAAACCCAGCGCTCACCTGCTCAATGGTCAGTGCGGTATGGGGGAGGATCTGTGCTGGCTGCGTGCAGAAGGGTATGTGGTCACCGCCTGTGAAGCGGTACTGGCTGACGCCAAAGTCGCCTCGCAGCAATCCGGGCAAGCTGTGCGGGTCTGCCCGCTGGCGAAGATGCACTCGGTGCTCCCTTACGATGGGATCTGGCTGAGCCGCCCGCTTGATAGCGACGTGGCCACTCTTGTCCCCCTGTTGCAACAGCTGGCGACCCTGCTCAAAGCGGGCGCTCCGCTCTGTTTCCCCCTACAGCCAAGCGGCGAAATGAGCCACGACCAGCAGCTCCCGCATCTTCAGCAAATCGTCACCTCATCCGGGGTAGCGCTGCAACTGGCTTCGATGGAAGCCGTATCAGCCAGCACCTCAGACTCCGCAAGTCAATATGCCAACCAGTACGTCATGTTGCTGCGCGGCGATCATCAGGCCACCTAACGGGCTAATTCATCACGGATTTTCCCATTCAATGCCAAGCCGGCTGCTAGTCGGCGATCTTGGCTATCGACAATATTTAACTCGGCATTAACGCATAAAAGGCAGACATAACACGGCTTACGTGTTAAAAAGTTCGATTAATATCAAAATTTAATAACAAAACAGACAATACAACCAACTCCGGATTTCCTTATGAAACTTGTCCTGAAACTCATTGCTGGCATCCTTGCCGGTCTCTTGCTCGGTCTCTACGCCCCTGAGTGGGTGGCGCGCGTGCTGTTTACGGCCAAGACAGTGATAGGTCAGCTGATCACCTTCACAATTCCGCTCATCATTCTGTTCTTCATCATGAGCGGCATCGCCAGCCTGCCGAAAAACTCCGGCAAGCTGCTGGGCAAAACCGTGGCCCTCTCCTACTGCTCTACCATTCTGGCGGGGCTGTTCGCCTTTACCGTGGCGAGCCACCTGATCCCGCAGTTCACCACCGCCGCCGAGCCCACCACGGCCACAGCCATCAAACTCGCCTCCTATGTCAATCTCGAGATCCCGCCGCTGTTTGGCGTGATGTCGGCACTGGCTGCCGCCTTCGTGTTCGGCATCGGCATCAGCGCCACCCAGGCCACCGATCTGCGCCGTGTCGCCGATCAGGGCCGTGACATCATCGACCGCCTGCTGGCCAAGGTGATCATCCCGCTGCTGCCGTTCTATATCGCGGGTGTCTTTGTCGAGATGACGGTAGAAGGCACCGTATTCGCCACCCTGAAAACCTTCGGCGTGGTGCTGGTGATGGCGATCCTGATGCACTGGATCTGGCTATCCGTGCTGTTCGTGGGTACCGGTCTGGCCCTTGGCCGCTCACCAGCCCAGCTCATCAAGAACATGCTGCCCGCATACTTCACCGCGCTGGGGACCATGTCGAGCGCCGCCACCATTCCGGTCGCGCTGCAGTCGAGCAAGAACAACGGGGTCAGCGACGGCATCGCCAACTTTACCGTACCGCTGTGTGCCACCATTCACCTCTGTGGCTCCACCATTACCCTGGTCACCTGCGCCACCGCGGTGATGTTCCTCTCCGAGCATCTGGCCATTCCGGGCATCGAAACCATGCTCCCCTTCATCATGATGCTGGGGGTGATCATGATCGCCGCCCCGGGCGCCCCGGGTGGTGGCGTGATGTCGGCGCTGGGCCTGCTCACCTCCATGCTCGGCTTTGGTGAAGCCTCCATCGCCCTGATGATCGCCCTCTATCTGGCGCAGGACAGCTTCGGCACCGCCTGCAACGTCACCGGTGACGGCGTGATTGCCCTGTGGGCGGATCGCTTCGCCAATGGCAGCGAGAGCGCAGCCCCCGTGGCCGAGGCCGAACAGGCGTAAGCTCTCCGGGATAGCTCGACCATCCTCTGCAAAACCGCAGGCCCGAACCATGTTCGGGCCTGCGTCGTTTCTGCCACCTTCACAGCGTTTGTACGTATTCCGCCTCCCCCTCTTTACCCCTCTCTGCCGTAAACAGCACTGGCGCTACCCTCTGCATCAGACAAAATTATTGGCATATGCTACATATGAGCATATAAATGGCTTATGCCAATTAGGAGCCACCATGCCAAGACCCAAGATTGCCCGCCAGATCTGTGGCCGCCCCGCCAACAGCTGCTTCAAACCCAACGGCCGCCCCATGCATCAGCTGGAACAGGTCACGCTGGCCCCTGATGAGTTCGAGGCACTGCGCCTCGTCGACCTTCAAGGAATGCAGCAGCAGGAGGCCGCCCTGGTGATGGGGGTTTCCCGTCAGACCCTGGCTAATATCCTGAAAAAAGGGCGCTATAAAGTGGTGGAGTGTCTGAGTCTGGGCAAGGCATTGATGATGCAACCCGCCGAGCCCGACCACCCAACCAGTGGAGAAGAGCCGACATGAATGCTGTCACAACCATGACCACCAACCCCAGCAACAGCGCCCTGATGCTGAGTCAGGGGTTGCTGGCTGGCCACTTTACCCGTGCCGAGCAGCTGCAAATTCTTAACCCCGAAGGGAACGTTATCGCCACCCTGGCTAACCCGGCCGCCGCCGAAGGCTGCCACGGCAAGCAAGCGCTGCTCGACGCCCTCGCCCACTATCAGGTGGGTCAGGTGGTAGTGCGCAATATCGGCGAGCGGATGCTGGGTCGCCTGCTGGCGGCCAATATCCGGGTGCTGCAGTGCCGCTCTGCCCGCCTGCCGCTGCCCGCGCTGCTGGCCCCCGCCAATCTGCAACCTCTCACCGAGGCCAGTCAGGGGCGTCCGTCTCGTCGTCATCAGAGCAAGGCGACTATCCGTGCCATCCAGCCCGTCGGCGCAGGCCACAGCCATGCGAATTGTCACGGTGGTTGCAACAGTGGCGCCAATCACTGTTGCGCCAGTAGTGGCAATCAGGCAGAGAGCCCACAGCAAGGCCATACTTGTTGTCACGACAGTGAGGGCGCAGGCCAACAGGGCGGTTGCTGCCAGCATCACTGATGCCATCGCCGTGCATGTCATCATCAAGGAGAAGAGATCATGTCCATCTGGTTGTTGAGCCTGCTCGCCTCGTTCGTGCTGATCCTGGCCATGGGTACCATCATCTGGTGGCGCCAATACCAGCTTGCCCAGAAACGGGAAGATAAAGAGGTGCGCCCCTGTGGCTGCTCCAGCGCCTGCGCGGATCACCTCTATCAGATCAGTGAGCCGGCGCCCAAAAAGTAACCTGAGCGCAAACGCCATAGTCGCAGAGATAAGGTCGGCAAAATAAGGGCGCGTGGAATCGAGAGGCACATAAAAGAGAGGGGCACCTGCTGGTGCCCCCTCTCTATTTACTCCTCGCCATGCTTCAACCGCCTCTTTCCCCCCCTTACGCTCATCACACGAGCTCAACCCGGCTCGGCGCCGCTGGCCGCCACGCTCGCAGAGCAGGCCGGATCCTGATACTGCTGATAGATGGCATAAAACTCGGCCTTGTTGTGCAGGGCTGCGGCGACACAGACGGGATCAAACTGGCTGCCGGCATGCTCCTCCAGATAGGCAAACGCCGTCTCGAACGGCCAGGCCTTCTTGTAGGGGCGCTCGCTGGTCAGGGCATCAAACACATCGGCCACCGTCACGATACGCGCCGCCAGCGGGATCGCCTCCCCCGCCAGCCCCAGCGGATAGCCGGTGCCGTCAAAGCGCTCGTGATGGCTGGCGATGATATTGGTCAGCATGTCAGTGTGATGAATGCCATCGAGACCAAACTCGTTGATCATCAGGCTGATCATCTCCCGCCCCTTGCTTGGGTGGATCTTCATGATCTCGAACTCTTCCGGCGTCAGCTTGCCCGGCTTGAGCAAAATGGCATCCGGCACCGCGATCTTGCCGATGTCGTGCAGCTCGGAGAAGAGGTAGATAAACTCCACCTCCTCATCGCTCAGCCCGCAAGTCGGGGCCAGCGTCTTGGCAATCAGCCGGGAGTAGGCCGACATCCGGTGCAGATGGTTGGCGGTCTCCTCATCCCGATAACGGCTGAACTCCCGCGCCGTGGTCAGCGCGCCGCCAAGGGTCTGGATGGAGAAAAACTCCACCGCAATGATGGCCGAGAGCGCCTGGGCATAGGCCGACAGCTCGCTTCGGATCGACTCCTCGAAGTATCCCGGCTCCATGGCATCACAAAACAGAAAGCCAAACAGTTTGCTGTTAAACAGCAGCGGCTCGGTATAGCTGGAGGCATAGCCCGCCTCCAGCACCTTGCGGCTGTGCTCCGACGCAGAGCCACGCAGGGCATCCAGATTGCTGAGCACCCGGGGCTGCTTGTGCTCCGCCAGATAACTCAGGGAGGGAACATCGCTCAGCTTCACCTCATACTGCACCAGTGGCGAGGGCCCCTCGGTGCTGTGGGCAAAGGTCTTGAGCTGATCGGTATGGGGATCGTAAATCGCGATGGCCACCCGACTCAGCTTGTCAAAGCGCTGCCTGAGCGTGGCATGTACGCTCTGCATTTTTTCGCCAAATGAACTTTCCATCGCCTTCTCCAACGGGACCCCGTGATGGAAGTATAGTGACTCCCTTTGACGCTCTCCCCGCCACAACGTCAAAATTGACAGAAAAATCAACAAAGGAGCATCCCCACAACAAGCCCGTACGGCAGAGGCAATAGCCCTACCAAGGGCGCGCCATCAACGGCTGTTGGTGCGGCCCAATCTTGCCTGGTCGGAGATATTGTTCGGTTCTGCCATGCTGGCTGTATAGTTTTTGGTTAACCATTCCGGTAAAATCCGCGCCCTTAAAGAAGAGCCACCTAAGAGTGATTGAGCGATGTCCAACACAAAACAGGCCCCCAAAGTAGGATTCGTCTCCTTGGGTTGCCCCAAAAACCTGGTCGATTCAGAACGCATCCTGACCCAGCTGCGTACCGAAGGGTACGATGTGGTGCCCAGCTATGACGATGCCGAGCTGGTCGTCGTCAACACCTGCGGCTTTATCGACAGCGCGGTGCAAGAGTCGCTGGAAGCGATCGGCGAAGCGCTGGCTGAGAACGGCAAGGTGATCGTCACCGGCTGCCTCGGCGCCAAAGAGAATCAGATCCGCGAGATCCACCCCAAGGTGCTCGAGATCACCGGCCCCCACGCCTATGAAGAGGTGCTGGGTCACGTCCACAAATATGTGGAGAAGCCGCAGCACAACCCCTTCACCAGTCTGGTACCGACCCACGGCGTCAAGCTGACCCCGCGCCACTACGCCTATCTGAAGATTTCCGAAGGCTGCAACCACCGCTGCACCTTCTGCATCATCCCCTCCATGCGCGGGGATCTGGTGAGCCGCCCCATCGGCGACGTGCTGGCAGAAGCCAAGCGCCTGAAAGAGGCCGGCGTGAAGGAGCTGCTGGTGATCTCCCAGGACACCTCCGCCTACGGCGTCGATGTGAAGCACCGCACCGGTTTCTACGACGGCATGCCGGTCAAGACCAGCATGGTCGCCCTGTGCGAAGAGCTGGCCAAGCTCGACATCTGGGTGCGCCTGCACTACGTCTACCCCTACCCGCACGTAGATGACGTCATCCCGCTGATGCGCGATGGCAAGATCCTGCCCTACCTCGACATCCCGCTGCAGCACGCCAGCCCGCGCATCCTGAAACTGATGAAGCGCCCGGGTTCGGTCGAGCGTACTCTGGAGCGGATCCAGAAGTGGCGCGAGATCTGCCCGCAGATCACCCTGCGCTCCACCTTTATCGTCGGCTTCCCGGGCGAGACCGAGGAAGATTTCCAGATGCTGCTGGACTTTATCGACAAGGCGGAGCTGGATCGCGTCGGCTGCTTCAAATACAGCCCGGTCGAAGGAGCGCTGGCCAACGAGCTGCCGGATCCGGTACCGGAAGAGATTCAGGAAGAGCGCTTCCAGCGCTTTATGGAGCTGCAACAGCAGGTCTCCATCCGCAAGCTGGCCCGCAAAGTGGGTCAGGAGATGACCGTTATCATCGACGAAGTGGACGAAGAGGGTGCCACTGGCCGCTCCTTCGCCGATGCGCCGGAGATCGACGGTCTGGTCTACCTCAACGGCGAAACCGGCCTCAAGCCGGGGGACATGGTCAAGGTGCGGATCGACGAATCCGACGAATATGACCTGTGGGCCAGCCTGATTAGCTAATTGAGGCTTTACCAGCCAAATGAAAAAAGCGCCTGCGGGCGCTTTTTTATGCTTCCAGATTGCACTTCTACACCTGTAAGCCCCACTTTGCGGTACAAAACTGGCATATCCGTATGCAAGGGTGTGTAATAGTCGTTTGTGTTTGGCGACGACTCGAAACCCCATGCAACTCAAACCCCTTCTCAAGGGGCGCTTTCAGCCCCACTGGCAGGCCAGCCATGATCTCATCGAACAGGTGGTCATCTCCTGCATCACTGAGCGGCGCCTGATCCCCGAGGGGGAGCCCCTGATGCGTCAGGGGGAGCTATTGCGGGATCTGGTGCTGGTGCCGAATGGCCTCATCGCCATGGGCCACACCGCCATGAATGGCCGCCGCTTTCAGCTCGGCACGCTTGAGTGCGACAACCAGCTGTTTGGCGAGATGGAGTTCTTCACCGGCTACCGCTGCCAGCTCGACATCATTGCCGAGGAGCCGCTGGAAGTGGCCCGCATCGACGGCGAGCAGCTGGAGCAGGCGCTGGTCGCCCACCCCAAGGTGGCGCTCTTCTTTGCCACCGCCATCGCCATCGACTATCAGGACACGGTGGATATCTTCACTTGCCGGATGCTCTACCCCATCAGCTACAACATCGCCCTCGACCTCTATCACAGCCACTGTCACCACAACCCGGTGAGCGGCTTTCGCAAGGGATATCAGGAGGCGGAACGCTTCGGCACCACGGACAGGGTTTACCGGCGGGCGGTGAAAGAGCTGATGGACAAGGGACTGGTGGAGCGCGGCGAGGAGGGATTGCAGATCCGCGATCTGGCGGGGCTCAAGGCCTTTCTGGAGCAACCATAAGTCGCGGGCATCAGTCGCCGACTTAACAGCAACAAGTGGAACAGCAACAAGCGGAACAGCAACAAAAAAGAGGGGCGGTCGATACCGCCCCTCTTGCTGTTTACTCTCCGGCTCAGGCCAGACAAGGCTGGGGCCGGGCCATACGCAGCGAGGCCACCAGCATGGCGAGGATCACGCCGTAGATAAGCGGGATGGCGTACATCACCGCCTGCAGGCCGATCACCTGCTCGAACAGGGCGCTGATGGCCGGGCTGAACATGGCCCCCGCGCTGCCGCTGATGAGGATATAGGAGACGTTCTTGCTCGATGCCTGGCGCACAAACGACACCCCGTAGGCGATAAAGGCGTTGTAGAGCGCGGCGCAGACAAAGCCGTAACCGTAGGTGAGGTATGGCAGCTGGCTCAGGTTGTCGGTGGTGACGATAAGCGCCGTCATCCCCATCGCCAGAGTGATGATCACCAACAGGAAGGTGCGGATCGCAATGCGGGTCACGATGGCGGTCGACACCAGCGCGCCGAGCAGGGCCGCCGTCCAGTACTGGGTGATGATGTTGCCCGCCTCCTCGAAGGGGATGCCGAACTTGTTCTTCACGAACATGGGCGCCCAAGTGAGGAAGGTGTAGAGCGCCAGCATGCCCAGAAAAAGCCCCAGCCCACCGCTGATGATGCCAAGGTTCCACTCCGAGTGCTCGTTGCCGGCGCTCTCGCCGCCCGCCTCACAGCTGCGGAAGTTGGTCAGCACCGCCACCAGCATGGTCGCCAGTGCCACCACGCCCACCGCCAGATAGCTCCAGCTCCACGCCATGGCGTGAGTGAGCGTATAGGTGGTGACAAGCGGGAAGACCACCCCGGCCACGTTGAAGGTGGCATCCTGCACCACCAGCATGGTGCTCTGCATCCGCGCCTGCCAGACGCTCACCACCAGAGTCCCCGCAATGCAGAGTCCCACCCCACCGCACAGGCCAATCACCGTCATGGCCGCCATCACCACATAGAGCGAGCCGGTCAGATGAAGCGAAGCCGCCGCCAGCGCGATCAGGCCGTAGCAGAGCAGCGTCATCCGCTTGAGGCCCACCTTCTCGATGAGGAAGAAGGCGGCAATGGTGCCCGCCAGCGCCCCGCCGTTGAGCAGGGAGAAGATGGAGGCCACCTGATTGACGTCGGCGCCGAACTTGGCGGCGATGGGGTCGATCAGCATGCCGAACTGGGTCGCAAAACCGGCCATCACGAAGTTGGCCAAGAAGCTGATGGCAGTGAGGGAGAGCTTATTGTTCATATTGGATCTCTCTTGGGGTCAGGGTGCGTGCAGGGTTGGGCGGGCCGCGGCGCTTACAGCGCGGTGTGCAGCGCCAGCTCGATCATCTGGTTGAAGGAGAGTTGCCGCTCCTCGGCAGTGGTCTCTTCACCGGTCAGGCAGTGGTCGGAGACGGTCAGGATGGCGAGCGCCTCGATCCCCTGCTGATGGGCCAGCCCGTAGAGACCGGCCACCTCCATGTCGATGCCGAGCACGCCGAACTTCTCCAGCGCCGGAATGAGGTTTTCATCCGGATCGTAATAGAGATCGCCGGTGAAGATATTGCCCACCTTGACCGGAATGCCCTTCTCCTGCGCCTTGGTAAACGCCTTGTGCAGCAAGGCGAAGTCGGCCGAGGTGGCCATCTGGTAACCGGCGCTGCGCTTGGCGTTGGTCGGGGAATCTGTGCCCGCCGCCTGCGCCAGAATCACGTCACGCATCTGCACGTGGCGCTGGGTCGCCCCCAGACTGCCGATGCGGATGATCCGCTTGACCCCGAAGTCGTTCACCAGCTCGTGGGCGTAGAGCACCATGGAGGGGATCCCCATGCCGTGCCCCATCACCGAGATGCGCTGGCCGTTGTAGTAGCCGGTGTAGCCCAGCATATTGCGCACATTGGTCACCTCGCGCGCATCAGTCAGAAAGGTCTCGGCGATGTAGCGGGCCCGCAGCGGGTCCCCCGGCATAATGACGGTCTCGGCGAAGTCGCCCGGGTTGGCATTGATATGAGCGGTCATGGTTGTTGTGCTCCAGTTTGACTCGTTTTATTGTTTTGATGTGGCCATCCTAGCCGCCCCCCCACCTCCCCTTGCAGGACAAAAGTCCTGTTGTCCCGATCGAGATCCCAGTTCCGGTAACTTATTGTCTGCTACATCGCATACCGCATGCTTTTCGACGTTGCTTGCCAAGGCTTGCCCATCACAGCCACCCGCCATTCCCGACCTACCGGTGTAAAAAAGCGGGAGGGCAACGCCCCTCCCGCTCGGTAGGCCCTGCGAATGACGCTACAGGCCGACGGCATTGTTCACTCTGCCGGTTGACACGCAATGCCAGCCATGGGCTGGCTAGCTCAAATCATGCAGTGCCTTGCCAAGGGGCGGCGTGAGGCGCAGATCCGAAAAACGCACCACCAACCCCTGTCGCTCGGGGGTGCAGCACATCACTCCGATAAAGCAGCGCTCGCCTGACGGGAACGGAGCGAGCCTCAGCAGTGACCACACCTCGCCATCGGTGGAGTATTGCAGACGCAGACAATCGGCCAGCCGGGTCAGGCGCAGCCAGAAACGGCGCGGATTGCCGCTGAAAATACCGGTGGCCCAGTCAGATCGCAGATTGGTGAGCACGCTGCCGATCATCGGTTGGGCATCGTTGTACTCTATCCCTGCTTTGAGCCAGTGCGCCTCGTCTTGCAGCAACATCAACCCCGCCTGATCGTAGAGGGTGGTGAACTCCCCTTCGACACAGACCTGAAAGGTAAATTCACCCTCGACCTCACAGCCATAGAGATGCCCACTGTGGCGCTCGAAACCATACCAGGTGCTGCGCCAAAAATCGGTCTGTTTGTCCGTTACCACCAGCAAGCCGTCGCTTGTTTTGTGCCATTCGGCCGGTTCATTGAGCCAGCACCATTCAAGCCCTTCCCTCATCCTCTTTTGCTCCTGTTCTCGCCATGTTTCCCGTTGTCACCGGCCCATAACACTCGGGCGCGCTCATATTATCGCTGGCCATTCGGCCACGAGCCCCAGCTGCGAGCGGCCAACCAAAGGGACTCCATTGTGTCGCCATCATGACTGGCGAGCAAGCCGTTGGGGCCAACCTTGCAACCGATAGGCGATCGGGCAAGTAAAAGGGGGCCCCTATTGCACGACGATAAGACATCTCGATATGGGCTCGAGTCGACTAACAGGTGGTCGATAGAGGGGACGCTTCAAGCCCGCCAACATCAGATGGCATATCAGGCATCACACGAAACGAAAAAGCCCAAGCAATTTAATTGCTTGGGCTTGGTATGTGGCGGAGAGACAGGGATTCGAACCCTGGGTGGCATTGCTGCCACAATTGATTTCGAGTCAATCCCGTTCGGCCACTCCGGCATCTCTCCGTGGGATGAGATTTTTACCCAAGCTGGGCCGAGGATGCAATAAAAATTTCTTAGATATCAAATGGCTGAATCAGATATCTGGGAGCAGGCTCACATTGCTTCACGCACGGCCTGCGTTGCGAGGCCACTCTTGTATGGCCCTGTATCCACCCGCTCGCACACCCGGCCATTATCCATATCGTGACATTCCCCCATTGCCATCAGGCGTCTCTTTTCCCTGCTTGGCGCTCAAATTTATGGGTGATGCCGATTTTGGCCGGTTTCCTATGTATCCCCACATCATTGCGGGTGCGCAGCAAGCTGGTAATCATGGGCTGATTGAGGAACAATCGCGCCATTCTGGCGGCTGTGTTGATGACGTTCCGCCCCGATTGAACTGATGGATCTTCTTATGCGATTGCCGAAACTCAAGCTCCTATCCTTAACGCCCGCCCTTTCCCTGCTGCTGGCAGCGATCCTGCTCTGCGCTGCGCCGGCAGAGGCCAAACGCTACCCGCTGCCACCAGCCGGGAGTCGCCTCATCGGTGAGCTGGAGGATTACATCATCCAGCAGAATGAGCATCTGGAGCTGGTTGGCAAAAATACACAAATTGGATTTTTGGCGCTGCTTGAAGCAAATCCGGGTGTAGATCCCTATTTGCCCAAACCGGGTACCCGCTTGACGCTGCCCACTCAGATGCTGCTGCCTGATGTGCCTCGCGAGGGGATCGTCATCAATCTGCCCGAACTGCGCCTCTACTACTTCCCCAAAGGGAAGAACGAGGTCATCGTGCTGCCCATCGGGATTGGTGATATCGGCCGCGAGACTCCGGAGATGACCACCACCGTCATCGAGAAGAATCCCAACCCGACCTGGGTGCCCGGCCCCATGGTGCGCAAATCCTGGCTGGAGCAAAAAGGGATCACCCTGCCCGCCGTGGTGCCCCCCGGCCCGGAGAATCCCCTCGGCAAGTTCGCCATGCGCCTTGGCTATGGCAAGCGCGACTACCTGATCCACGGCACCAACAAGGATTTTGGCGTTGGCCTGCGGGTAAGTGCAGGCTGCATCCGGCTGCGACCTGACGATATTGAGGCCCTGTTCAAGATTGTGCCGATCGGCACGCCGGTACGGGTCATCAATCAACCGGTCAAGGTAGCCATCGAACCGGATGGTCGGCGCTGGCTGGAGGTACACTCCCCGCTCTCCCGCACCGAAGAGGAGCTTGAAAATGGCGCCCCGCTGATGCTATCACCGGCCATAGAGAGCTTTATCAGCGCACCTGATGTGATGCAGGATGAGGTGACGGCAGCGCTGGAGAGCAAAAATGGCCTGCCCCGCCCCATCAGCAGCCAGCTTGTCAGTGGTTAAGTCAGCTGCGCCCGAGTCGCACCGGAGTCACCTTACCTCATGAAATACCTGCCTCTCATACTCATGGTGATCTGCCATCCCCTGTGGGCAAAAGACATCCTCTGGATGAACAATGGCGATCGTCTGACCGGTACCATCAAAGAGATTGGCGATGAGTCGGTACGCATCTCTTTGCCCTATACCGGTGCCGTTACCGTCAAGCGGGATGCCATCAAGCGCTGGCGACTAGAGCATCAGGATAAACCCAAGGCGACCGCCAAAGGTGGATTCACCCTGTTCAAGGATGAGCAGGATGAACGCAAGGCCTGGCTCTGGACCGGTAGTGGCGATCTCAACATCAAGCTCAAACACAAGGACAAACACACCAACAACGTCAACTTCAAGGGCAAGACCGAGTTGGCCAATCTGGACTGGCGCTACAGCTTCTCCGGAGAGTACTCCTACGAAACGTCTGACAGCATCACCGATAACCACGACTACAAACTGAACCCGACCATTGACTACTTTTTCGATCAGCAGTGGTTTGTGCGCAGCTCGCTCAATGCCGAATATGACATGCTGGATAGTAACTACCTGAACCTCGACTACGGTGCCGGCCCGGGTTACCGCTTCTGGAACGAGAGACGCCGCAGGCTGGAGTTTGTAGCACAAACAGGCCTGCGCAAAATATACGTCAGAGAAGATAGCGGGATCGGGGTGCTTTTCAGAGGAAACCGGATCATCGATTATCCCTTTGCCAGCATGAACTGGGATTATCGCCAACCCATCCCGCTATGGCGGGAGAAGCTGGAGCTGTTCAGCCAGGGGAGATATCTGACCTATCTGGACCAGCCCTCCCCCTATTTCATACGCAATCGGGATATCACGGGCAGCGTTGGTTTGCGCTACTACTTCAACGACCACCTGCGCCTCTCCTGGTCGAGCGAGATGGAGTGGGAAGATGGCGAAGTACATTTCGTCGGTCTCGAGCAAAAGTACAAAGAGACCGAATTCAGGCACCTGCTCAATCTGGGCGCCAGTTTCTGAGTCAACTGCAAACAGAAAGAGGAGCCAAGTCGGCTCCTCTTTCTGTTTTGGTCATCACCTGCCATGGCACTTCTCCGATGATGGAGCAGGCAACAGATGAGAAACCGGCCGTACGCTCAGATCAGCCCCCAAGCGGCAATCTGGTAGATCCATACCATCGCCAGCAGGGTACCGACCAACCCCATGATGACGCCGATGCGCACCATCTGGTGACTCTCCACCAGACCGGTGGCGTGGGCCAGCGCATTGGGCGGGGTACTGATGGGCAGCGACATTCCAAGCGAAACCGAAATGGTAACCGCCAGGATCAGGGTATGACTGCCGCCCCACTCGGCCAGCTCCGGCATGCTGACCGCCAGTGCCGCCACCAGTGGCAGCAGCAGGTTGGCGGTTGCGGTGTTGGACATAAAGTTGGCCATCACCACTGCCAGCAGACAGGCGCCGACCAGTACCGCCAGCGTGGAGTACTCGTGGAACGGAATATGGGTGATGAGCCGCTCGGCCAACCCGGAGTCCTCCAGCGCCAGCCCCAGCGCGATACCGCCCGAGACCAGCCAGAGTACATCGAGGGAGATCTTGTGCAGATCGTCCTTGGTGATGATGCCGGTGGTCAGGAACACCGCTACCGGGATCATGGCGACCACGTAGGAACTCATGCCGTGCAGATCCCCCAGTAGCCAGAGCACTATGGTGGTGATAAAGGTGAGGTAGACCACCCAGGCGCGAGGGGTCTGCATAAAGCGCCCCTCAATCTTGAGATCCATCCGCTTGAGGGTGCTCGGGAAGAAGCGCCCCAGCAGAAACCAGCCAAGCAGCAACAGCAATACCACAAAGGGCACCGCAAATCCCATCCACTGACCGAACGAGATGGCATGCTCGCCGGTCAGGTATTTGAGGGCCACTGCGTTGGGCGGAGTGCCGATGGGAGTGCCGATCCCGCCGAGGTTGGCCGCCAGCGGAATGGCCAGCACAAAACCGATTTTGGCTGGGTCCTTGTCGGGGAACGCCGCCAGCACCGGGGTAAGGATGGCCAGCATCATGGCGGTGGTGGCGGTATTGCTCATAAACATGGAGAAGGTGGCGGTGATCAACATCAGCCCCAGCATGACGATCCGGGGATCCTGACCGAACGGGCGCAGCAGCACCCGCGCCAGATTGACGTCCAGATGGTATTTGGTCGCCGCAATGGCGAGGAAAAAACCACCGAGAAACAGCATGATAACCGGCGAGGCAAAGGTCGCCATCACCTCGGTGGACTTGAGCAGCTCACCAAACCCCGGTTCAGCCTTGTCGGCAGTCATGAACCAGAGCCCCTTGTCGGAGAGCAGCAGCAGCTCCAGCACGATGATCAGCACCGAGGTAGCGAAGATAGGGATGGGCTCCAGGATCCAGCAGAGGGCGGCCAGCACGAAAATGGCCACGACCCGCTGCTCGATGACGGTGATCCCCTCGAGCGGGATCCAGTGGGTCGGGATCAGCAGGATGGTGAGGCTCAGCAGCAGTGGCAGAATAATCTTGTTATTGATGGGCACTATTGTCTCCAGGATCGGGAGTAAGAAGCCAATAGTGGCATAACATGCTATCCCCTCACGCGGCCAACTCGCCAAAATGAGAGCTGGCTAACTGCACGGCGCACCGTTTTGTGAGTCATATCAAGCTGGGGTCGGCGCGCGATGGCTGACGCCTCAACCTTTGCAACAAACAGGCAAAAAAACGGGCCCGCTGTTCGTTGCACACGACAGCGGGCCCGTTTCACCATTCATGCCGATGAGGAGGCTCAGAAGTAGATGCGGGTCACCGACTCGATGACGCAACCCGGGCGGCGGATCCCTTCGATCTCAACCTTGATCTCTTTGAGCAGCTCCAGCCCACCCTTGATGGGGGTGACCCGGGCCAGCTTGGTGCGGGCGCGGATGTTGCTGTCCACCTTGATGGGGTACGGGAAACGTACCTGATCCAGCCCGAAGTTCACCACCATGCGGGCGGTCGGGAACTCGGGGGTGGCCTCATCGACCGAGCCGGTCAACTGCGGCAGCAGCGCCAGGGTCAGGAATCCGTGGGCGATGGTGGTCTTGAAGGGAGACTCGGCGGCCGCACGCTCCGGATCGGTGTGGATCCACTGGTGATCCCCGGTCACTGCAGCAAACTGATCGATCATCTGCTGGCTGACGTGCAGCCACTCGCCGACATGGGTCTCTTCACCAATGCGAGCCTGCAGAGCGGCATAAAGCTCGGCCGCCTCGGCCCCCAGCTCAACAGCTGGTTCCTGAGCCACGGCAGGCTGACCGTTGGCTACTTGTGCCACGGTTGCTGCATCCTGTTGCTGCTCGCTCTGGGACTCGGCTTGCAAGTCCAGCACACGCCCCAGCAAAGGGTGAAGATGTGCCTTTTGCTGAAACTCACGCCAGTAGTCGCGGATCGCCGGAGAGAGCCAATCCTTGAGCTCAAAGGGGTGCTGCGCCAGAATTTCGCGCTTGCGCTTCAGAAAATCGACAACTTTCATCTACCGATCCCTATTTGATTCAATGCCTGTAAAGAGGTCTAACCAGTCCTATTTTATTAAAGTTTCAGCTGTAAGTGCAAAAAAATCTCGGCGTACACCTGTACCAAGGCGGAAGTAACTGCTTAGACCATGTAAACCAGCACGATCTGCCAATGAGGAAATCGATTGCCAAAGATGCCGCCAGCAGGGGAAATTCATCGGGGTCGTTATGAAAAAAGGCCCTTATCGGGCCTTGTGGTGGGGAGTCAGCGCGCGCTCGACCAGCCGCTGCGCAATCCCTCCTCATCCAGAAAGGACCAGGCGAGGATCCGGCTCACCTTGTTGCCCTGTGCCATGTCGATCACCCGTACCTGACGCGCCCCCACCCGGCTCAACGCCTTTTTCGCCCCCGGCAGGTTCTCTTTTTTCGACACCAGCGAGCTGAACCAGAGGCACTGAGTGGCAAACTCCTTGCTCTGGGCAATCATGTTGGCCAGAAACGCCGCCTCGCCCCCTTCGCACCAGAGCTCGGCCTTCTGGCCGCCGAAGTTGAGCACAGGAGCGCCTGTCACCTCCTTGCCCAGATTGCGCAGCTTGCGCTCCGTCCCCTTGCTCGCCTCTTCCAGCGACGCATGGAACGGCGGATTGCACAGCGTCAGAGCGAAACGCTCTTTCGGCCCTATGATGCCGCGAAACACATGGTTGGGGTTACCCTGCAAACGACACTCAATCTGGTTGCCGAGTCCGTTGCTCTTGGCTAGCAGGGTGGCCGCCTTGACCGAGACCGGATCGATATCCGATCCGACAAAACGCCAGCCATATTCGCGGGCCCCCAGCAACGGATAGATGCAGTTTGCCCCCACCCCGATATCCAGCACCCTCACCCCCTTGCCGGTAGGGAGCTGGCCTGCGCTCTCGGCCAACAGGTCGGCCGCCCAGTGCAGGTAGTCCACCCGTCCCGGGATAGGAGGGCAGAGGTAACCGGCAGGCAAATCCCAGTGGGCAATCCCGTAGTGATGGGCCAGCAGGGCGCGATTGAGGGTCTTCACTGCATCGGGATTGGAAAAATCGATGGTGCGGGTGCCGTAGTCATTGATAAAGACATGAGCGGCCAATTCGGGAGTTCGCAGGCAAAGCGCCTCAAAGTCGTAACCCGTCTGATGGCGATTACGGGAGTGAAGTCCGGATTTGCGGTCGCCCGACTTGGGGCCACCGGCTGATGGGATGCGGGGTTTCATGCTGAGCCTGCCGAAGAAAACGGGCCCACACTATAGTGATTTGACTCGGGAAAGTCTAAACGAGGGCAATAAAAAACCGGGCTATCGAGCCCGGTTCAAGTGAGGTTGGAAAAACAGTCCGTACTGCGAGCCGTTTGTCCAGCCTGACTCAGATATCGATCCGGCGAGCTTGCCAGAACTTGTTGCGCCAATATTGGCTATCCAACTTGGAGCGCGTCACACCAGCTCGAGTCGAGGCGTGGATGAATTCACCATTGCCGACATAGATACCAACGTGGTTGAGACGACGATTGATTTTGAAGAAGACCAGGTCACCCTCGACCAAATCCTGCTTGGAAACGCGCGTCCCTTCGTGGACTTGGGAGCGGGTATCGCGGGGTAATTCGATACCGACGGCATTGCGGAACACTTCACGGGCAAAGGCGGAACAGTCGATACCGCGCTGGCTGCTGCCACCCATCCGGTAAGGAACACCACGCCACTCTTTGTATACAGTCAGGATTTCATTCACATCGGGTGTCTGGGAAGCTTCCGGTTCGATGACAGGTTCAACCATGGAAACTTCGATCTTGCTCGCGACCTCGGGTTGGGGTGCCGAGGCACAACCCACCATTCCGAGCGCGACCAGCAGTAGCATCAGGTGGCGCAATCCTTTATCCCCGCTAAATAGTAAATCTTGTTAAAATACGGCCCCAAAGGGCAATTTATAAGGCAACAGCACCCGACTATATCCAAGAATTCTATCGAGGCAAGTGAAAATCCCTATCAAGCTCACATTTTTGCAAGGAAATGCACGATTTTTCATAATTAATGTGATCATGACCAAACAATATACAATCGCAAAAAGAGCCTTGGGCCTCATAGATAACTGGCTTTTATCCCTGCTTCAGCACCTTTTTAAAGTGAAAAATCATGATCGAAACCGATCTTTTTTTGTTAAAACCGGCCAGGGTATGCCAGGAACTGCTTGCTCAATTTCCTGAATGGCTGTCAACCGATGAGCAGCATATTTGGCAAGCCATGACCCATCCTGAACGGCGTCAGGAATATCTGGTGAGCCGCGCCCTGCTACGCCAGCTATTGGCCGAGCGGCTGCAACAACCCGCCGCCAGCCTGCAATTTTGCAACGGCCCCCACGGCAAGCCCCGACTGCACGATGACGGCTGGCAGTTCAATCTGAGCCACAGTGGCAGCTGGCTGGTGTTGGCGCTCTGCCCACAGGGGCCTCTTGGGGTGGATATCGAATTGGGTAAACGGCGGCATCACCCCCTCCCCCTGGCCCGTCGGTTTTATGCACAGAGTGAATATGAATGGCTCTGCGCGCTGCCTGCTCAAGAGCAGGAGAGTGCTTTCTATCGGCTCTGGTCACGCAAGGAGGCGGTTCTGAAAGCCCATGGTGGCGGTATAGCAGCAGGGCTCGAGAAGGTGCGCTTCATTCCGGAGCAAGGATGGCGACTCGACAACCGGTTGGATGACACCCCTTATCAGGTGCAGGATTGGCCCTTTGCCAGCGGCTGGCTCAGTCTCGCGGCGGCGGCAACCCCCGTGACCTTTTACCGGCTTGATGAGCGCTTGAATTGCCAGTCACTCAACCCCATGTTACTCAACACCCTTTCTGAAGAGTCCAACTCATGATCGTCGACATTACTCCCCAGAATTTTCATGCAGAACTTATCGATGCGTCCATGAAGAAGCCGGTCGTCATCTATTTCCATGCTCCGCAGATGCCGGAGTGTCAGGGGATGACACCACTGATCGAGTCGCTGATTGGGCCCACCAATGAGCAGGTCACTCTGGCCAAGGTGGACATGAACAATCCCCAGTTGCAACCACTGGCCAGCCAACTCGGTCTGAGAGCCCTGCCGGCGCTGGTGTTGTTCCATCAGGGTCGCCCTGACGAACAGGGGATCATCGAAGGGCCGCAGGATGAAGCCACCCTGCGCCAGTATTTCGCAGCATTTGCCCCCAAAGAGGAAGAGGAACTACTGGCCAAGGGGCAGCGGGCACTGGCTGACGAGCAGCCCGGCGAGGCTTATGCTCATCTGGGTAAAGCTCATCAGATCGCTCCGGAGCGTCACGACATCAGCCTGTGGCTCATTCAGGCCGCACTCGATCTCAATCTGCTGGATGAAGCTCAGGAACGCCTCGGTACCATCCCGATGGTAGCGCAGGATGGTCACTTCCATGCCCTGAGCTCACGGCTGGCGCTGGCCCTGCAAGCAGCAGACAGCCCGGAACTGCGTGCGCTGGAAGCCCGCCATGCAGAACAACCCGATGATTTTGGCCTGGCACAAGAACTGGCTGTGCAATACAACCAGGCTGGCCGTCAGGAAGATGCATTAGAACTGCTGCTGGCGATCCTCAAACGGGACTTGGCATTCGGCGATGCCAGAAAGACCTATCTTGATATTCTGGCGACCATGGGCAGCACACCGGCGGCGCAGAGCTATCGTCGCAAACTCTATAGTCTGCTCTACTGATCGGATAGTAACTGTCTGGTAATGATGGGGGAGTGCCGGGAGACCGGCATGACCTCATGGGTCAAGTACGAAGAAGGCGCTGTGGGTATAGTGTAGAAACGGTGAATTTTGGGCAAAAAAAAATGGCGCAAAACTGCGCCATTTTTTTCGCATGGATTACTTCTTGTAGGAAGTAGCCATGTTGTCGATGCGCTGGTTAGCACGCATAGCTTCTTGCTTGGCTTCGGCAACATCAGCAGCGATTTTGGACTGATCAGCACGAACTGCGCTAACATCTTGAGCCAGCTGGTCAACTTTGTTAGACAGATTCTGAACGGAAGTTTCCAGTTCGCTAGTGTTTGCACAACCACCCAGCAGAGCGGACAGACCAACAACACCTACCAACAACAATTTTTTCATTTTTAAAGCTCCCTTGAACTCGCCAGACGTTTAGCAAGCGGCGTGATTATGGCACAAAAAAATAATACTTTGCATAGCCCTCACCACAGATAAATGCATTAAAACCCTCATTTTTTTTTGAGCGGACATTTTTTGTCCAGACTCGTCTAAAAAATGAGTGCCACATGGTGAGGACACGGACAAAGGTTAACCAAATTTTTGCCTTATTACAATTTCGTATGAAGCTCAGGCTGTACGTTCTGACAACAACTGACGATATTGCACCAGATCCTCGATGGTCAGCACTGGCATCCGCTGTTTGCGGCCAAATGCCACCAGGTCCGGCAGACGGGCCATCGAGCCATCTTCCTTGGTCAGTTCGCACAGCACACCGAACGGTTTGAGGCCGGCCAGCTGCATCAGATCGACCGTGGCTTCGGTGTGACCGCGGCGAGTAAGCACCCCACCGGTTCGCGCCCGCAGCGGGAAAACGTGACCCGGGCGGTGCAGATCACCGGGCTTGGCACCGTCGGCAATGGCGGCGCGGATAGTGGTGATGCGATCAGCAGCCGAGACGCCGGTCGTGACCCCCTGCGCCGCTTCTATCGTGACAGTAAACGCGGTCTGGTAGTGGCTGGAGTTGGCCTCCACCATCATCGGTAGTTCCAGCTGGCGAACCCGCTCGTCGGGCAGGCAGAGGCAAACGATGCCGGAGCACTCGCGGATCATCAGCGCCATCTGTTCATTGGTCATGGATTCTGCTGCGAAAATGAGGTCACCCTCATTCTCCCGATCTTCATCGTCGGCCACCAGCACGCCGCCTCCGGCACGTAAAGCCGTTAGGGCAGCTTCGACGCGGGCAATGGGATCACCGAATTCACTGAGTAGAGACTGATTCATGGTAAAACTCCTAAACAAGACAAGGACCAGAATCAGGGCATGGAAAGGCAGACAGAGATGAGCATGCAGCGGCCAGCCCACTAGGGCCAACGCGGCAATGTCTGTCTTATCCTCTTTCATCCGGACTATGACCGTCGGCTCCGGCATCTCACCGGATCTGCTGACCCCAACTCGGCAATCAGCCAAGTCGGGCGCTCGCGGGCTCCCCGAGTCAATCAGGATACCGCCGGTGGGGAATTGCACCCCGCCCTGAGAATAAGCGCAGACAGCCTAAAGAAAAACGGTTGCAGATACCAGCCAAAATCCCCGCTGGCTGAAAAGTGTTTCAACATTGCGCCCAGGATCGCGCTCTTCAACCCGTTCGCCAGCGCGAAAGACAGTGACTGGCGACTGGCGAATTTCTTTATGGCGCGGATCGGTTTATGGCATAGTTCCCGAAACAAAAAACAGGGCCCGAAAAGAGAGCCTGAACAACGCTGCCGGCGCAGACAGTAGCGCCAACACCACAAACGGAAAATGACAGAGATGGAAAAGAAAATACTGCTCACGGATTGCCCGGATGCCAAAGGGCTCATCGCCAAGATCACCAACATCTGCTACAAGCATCAGCTCAACATCATCAAGAACGATGAGTTTGTGGATCACGAGAATGGCCGCTTCTTTATGCGTACCGAGCTGGAAGGGCGCTTCAACGACGAGACCCTGCTGGCCGACCTTGATGATGCCCTGCCCACCGGAGCCCAGCGCCGTCTGGTCAAGGCGGGCAAGAAGCGTATCGTTATCCTGGTGACCAAGGAGACCCACTGCCTCGGCGATATTCTAATGAAGAACTACGCGGGCGCGCTGGATATGGATATCGTCGCGGTGATCGGCAACTACGACACCCTGGCCGAGCTCACCGGCAAATTCGATATCCCGTTCCACACCGTCAGTCACGAGGGTCTGAGCCGGACAGAGCATGAGGAGCAGGTTCGCGCCATCATCGACGGCTATGAGCCTGACTATGTGATCCTGGCCAAGTACATGCGGGTGCTGACACCGAGCTTCGTCGAGGCCTACCCGCGCAAGATCCTCAACATCCACCACTCCTTCCTGCCCGCTTTCATCGGTGCCCGCCCCTACCGGCAGGCATTCGATCGCGGGGTCAAGCTGATCGGTGCCACCGCCCACTTCGTGACTGACGATCTGGATGAGGGTCCCATCGTCGAACAGGACGTGATCCACGTCGGTCACGCCTTCAGTGCGGACGACATGGCCAAGGCGGGCCGGGATGTAGAGAAATCGGTGCTGAGCCGCGCGCTGGAGCTGGTACTGAACGAGCGGGTGTTCGTCTACGGCAACAAGACGGTAGTCTTCAAGTAATCCGTCCACGTGGCACGTATGCAAACGCCAGCAACAACAACGGCTCCCGCGGGAGCCGTTGTTGTTTCTACACCATGCATCAGAGCGACAGATTGTTTACCGTCACCGCGCCCTTCTCCAGCTTCAGCTCGGAGGTCAGCGCTTGCTTGTCGGCCTTCAGATAACCCATGAGGGTCAGCTGATCGAGCATGGGGGCCAATTGCGGTACCGCCTTGCCCAGCTTGTCGCTAAGGCTGGCATGCAGCACGCCGCTGAGGGCCTGCATCCCTGTGTCGCTGTTGAACAGCTGCTCCAGCGAGGTGGAGGCCAGCTTCACGTTCCCCTTCATGGTCACCACCTCACCGTTGAGCTTGGCGCTGAGATCGGCCAGTTCAAGGGTCGCGCCACGTTTGAGCATCTTATCCAGCGCCTGCTGAATAGCGGCATCTTCAACTCCCTTGCCACCAGCGGCCTGCAGCCCCTGATACCCTTCCAGATCCAGACCGTTGAGGTTGAGCGCCAACTTGCTGTCGGTCACCGCCAGGGTGTCGGTCTCGTTCTCCAGATCCAGCTTGGCAATGCTCATCTGATAGCTGCTGGAAAGAGTCTGGGCATCATCGCCGGTAAGACGGGTCTCGGTCGTCATCCCCTTCAGGGCAACCCGAACACTGTCAGGCAGTTGCAGAGTGAGGGCGGAGAGACTCATCTCGCTCTGTGGAGAGAGAAAGACGCCGCTGATCTCGGCAACATCGGCACTCCCTTTCAGGTCGGCCAGCACCAAGTCCATCTTGCTCTGCTCTTCATGAACCGTCATCCCCTGCCAGGTCATGGTGAGGTGACCACTGCCCTCCAGATTGCCGTGAAACTCGCCGTTCAGAGGCAGGAAGCTGAACTCGTCCAGCCCCTGTTTTACCTTGAACTCATTGGCCCAGAATCGGCTGCTGTTGGCTTGGGTCCAGAGGCTGGTTGCCGACTCCAGACCAAGTTGCCACTGCTCCATGCCCAGTGCGGTGAAAACTGGCGCCAGGGTGCCATTATGGGTATCAAGCTGGAAGTGGCTCTTGATATAGAACGGCAGGATCCGGCTCTTGACCAGCAGTTGTAACTCGATGGGCTGGCTGCCTTCCAGCTCGCTGTCGATGGAGGCCAGCTCCTCGGGCGTGATCACCACCTTCAGGATGCCATCACGGGTAAAGAGGTTACTGCTGCCCGGCAGCCACTGCATGTCGATGCCGGTTTCGTCCTCCACCTTGGCGATCTGCTCCGCCATGATGTTGTCGAAACTGCTGCCCGTGTACCAGCACGCGGCCAGACCACCACCAACCAGTGCCGCACCCACGGCGAGGGCCACTATCTTTTTCATATATCCATGTGTCTCCAGGGAGTTGTCACTGCACTCTACGGGGCGGACTCGGGGCTAGGCAAGTCCAATCAGATGGCGAGTCCACTTTCTTGCGGCTCGCCACAACATCACAGCAAGGGGCTGAAGAGATAGAAGATGTTCTCCATCGCCTTCTTGTACCAGGGGCGGGCCTGCCATTGGGCCAGGGTCATCGGGGTGGCTTCTGCCATATACCCCTGCACCAGCCGGGTCATCTGGGCCACGAAAGAAGGGTTGTCCACCAGCAAGGTCACCTCGAAGTTGAGCCAGAGGCTGCGCCGGTCGAGATTGACCGTGCCCACCAAAGCGAAGTCGTCATCTACCAGCACGCTCTTGGTATGGAGCAGGCCGGCATCGTAGCGATAGATCTCCACTCCCGCTTCCAGCAGCTCCTCCATAAAAGCGTTGCAGGCATAGTTGGCCATGATGGAGTCGTTACGTGCCGGCAATACCAGCTGCACCTGCACCCCACGCGCCGCAGCCGAACTGAGTGCGGCGGCCAGCGGATCGTCCGGGACAAAATAGGGGGTCGTCAGCACCAGATGGCTGCGCGCCTGGTAGATGGCCAGCAGCAGGCTCTGCTGAATACAGTCACCACCAACGAAAGGGCCTGACGGGATCAACTGGGCGCGGTAGTTGGTCTGGGGCCAGGCTTCCGGCTCATGCTGCAGACTGTCGAGCAGCCGCTCGCCGGTCTCCACCTCCCAGTCCCAGACGAAGATCGACCACATCAGCGGTACCATGGGACCTTGCACCCGGATCATGATGTCGACCCACTGGCCAACACCGGCATCCTGCTTGAAGAAACGCGGATCAACCATGTTCATGGAGCCGGTATAGCCCACCTTGTCGTCGATCACCACCAGCTTGCGGTGCATCCGTAAATCCTGCCGCTGGAACGGGATGCGCCAGGCGCCGACCGGCAGCACCTCCACCAGCTTGACCCCCGCCTTGCGCAGCTTTTTCGGCCACCCGGAGCGGAAGAAGTGCTTGCTACCCACCGAATCGAGCAACAAACGACAATCCACGCCGCGTAGCGCGACGTCCATTAGTGCCTCGCACACCTCGTCGGCATCACCGCCGGGGTGCCAGATATAGAACTCCAGATAGCAGGAGAGGGTAGAACGGCGAATATCCTGGGCAATCTCATGCAGGATCTGGTCAGGTTGGCTGAGCAGAGTCATCCGGTTGCCTGAGAGCATGGGCATAGCCAGCCGCCCCTGGATTAGATCGTGCAATGGTTGGGCCTTCTCCCCCACCTCGCAGCAATGCTGGGGGAAAAGGCGGGCCAACTGACGGATCCAGATAGCATAAGGGCGGTACATGGCCTGTGCCCGCTCGGCACGTCGACGCCCCAACTTGATTTCACCAAACAGCAAGTAAAAGCCGACACCGGCAAACGGAATGGCGTAGATCAGCGCCAGCCAGGCCAGCGACACCCCGATGGGGCGGCGCTTCATCACCACCCGAAACGACACACCCGCGACGATAACGGTATGAAAAAGCAGTAGCAGCCAGCCCAGAAAGCGGGAGAACAGCAGGTGAAGATCATGTTCCAGACCGTTTAGCAACGGTAACTCCTTCTCATCAACAAACAGTGGTCGGCAGATCCTGCCAGTCAGGAATGGTATGCTGTAAGGCAAATCCATTCTATCAGGTTGCCCCCATGATTCTGCAATCCATGCTGCTCAGCCTGGCCATGCTAGGTCAAGGCTCATATGACATCAATGAGCAGCAGATCAATCAGTACCTGCAATCCCAAGTGCAAGTCGACAAACAGCTGGAACTACCGGGCATCATCAAGGCCCATGTGAAGCTGGAGCAGAGCGATGTCCAGATTGGCCGTCAACAACCAGACACCGCCCGAGTCTATGGCAAGGGCAAGCTCAAGATCGCCCTGCCCGACAATACCGAATATGACGCCCGCCTGCAGATGACCTATGAGGCGAGGCCCCGCTATGACAAGAGTCAGAGCGCGCTGTTTCTCGACAACATGAAACTGGTGGAGTACAAGCTGGAACCGGAGGCGGCAGAGAGAAAGTTCGGCATGATGCTCGGCATGCTGCTGCAGAGCATGGAGAAGCGTCTTGAGAGCAAACCGGTTTACCGACTGGATGACAAGGAGCCGCAACAAGCCTGGCTGAAAGAGAACCTGCTGGGGCTGGAGCTGTCACCGGGTAAAATCCACCTACTGACCAGACCCCGCTAGCCCGCTCAATTCAGGAGGGGCTGGGTGGTATCCCGTACCAGCAGCTCCACCTGATAACCCTGCTGCTGCTGTTGCTCATAAAGGGAGAAGAGTGACCCGCTCAATTGGGTGAGGGAGATATCGGCAAAACCGGCCTTGAGATAGAAGGGTTTCTCGAAAGGCAGTACCTGACAGACTACCGGTTTGTCCTCCAGGCCGTGACAGGCGTGCTGCAACAGCCGTGAACCCAATCCCAGCGACTGGTAGTGAGGCAACAGACGAAAGCCGCACAGATGATAAAACTCCTCCTCGTCCCGCAACCGAACTGCCCCTACCAGCCAGTGAGCATCACGTACGACAAAGACCCGCTCGGCCAGATCCGGCACATAGTGGGAAAAAGTCGTCTCGTAATAGTCCTTGATAAGGGAGAGATCGGCGTCACAGTACTCCTCGAAGATGAGTTCCATCGCCAGCATTCCTGACACAAAAATACCTTTATAATCAATTATAAAAATAGATAAAGACTAACTAGCCAGACCAGCTGACATAAGCAAGATAGCACGCATTTTGTTAACAAAAAAGCGAACATCCTAGAGCACTTCCATAAGGCGATTATGACCATTGGCTACCGGAAAGTTCCACCGTTTAGCTCCTCTCCTGGCCATACTCTGGCATCCCCCCATCCCTCGGCCAAATCCCCCTTCAACTTCACAACTCCCTGTTTGTACGCTTGTTCTGCACTCGCCATGGTGCTTTACTCAACATGATGATCCCTGGAAGGAGTGTGACGGTTGAAAGCATGGATGCTGGCAGGCCAGATGGTGTTGATCCCATTGAGCGGATGGAGCCAGACGCCCCCTCCCGCGGAGGTGGTCTTCCTGACCGTAGCCCCCTCTCCCTTACGCTCGGTCGGTCATGCTGCGCCCGCTCCACAACCCGAAACCGCTCAAACGGCGGCAACCGCCGCTGGCGGCAAGAAGCAGATCCAGGTCTATAAATCGGTGCAGCAAAACGGGGTGGTACGTTACTCCGATATGGCGCCCGAACAGGGCCATTACGAACTGCTGCTGTTCAACGACTGCTTCGCCTGCGATCCCAAATCCAGCGTCAACTGGCAGACCACAGGACTGTTTCTCTATGACTATGCCAGCACCATCAAGGCTGCCGCGAAAACCTATCAGGTTGAGCCTGCGCTGATCAGAGCCCTGATCCATGCGGAATCCGCTTTCAATCCGCTGGCGGTCTCCCGCAAGGGGGCGATGGGCCTGACCCAGCTGATGCCAGCCACAGCGCGGGAGCTGGGGGTCGGCAATGCCTTGCTGGCGGAGCAGAATATTTTCGGCGGGGTGAAATACCTGGCAGGACTGCTCAAACAGTATGACGGCAACATTGCGCTGGCAACTGCGGCCTACAACGCCGGGGCTGGCGCAGTGCAAAAACATGGCGGCATTCCGCCCTATGCGGAAACGCGCGCTTATGTAGAGCGCGTCCAGTTGCTCCATCAACGCTACAAAGAGATGCTGCAGGCCAAGGGACTCTGACGTTTGGCTTGGTGAGTTCTCTTATCTCACCCTTCCAGAAACAAAAAACACGCCCACAGGCGTGTCGATACCACACTTTGTTTCGCAAATGATTACTTCTGCTCAGTCGCCACCAGGCGATAAGCCAGCGCACCCAGAATGGCACCGACAATCGGGGCAACCCAGAACAGCCAGAGCTGGCTGATAGCCCAGTCACCGACAAACAGCGCAACACCGGTACTGCGGGCCGGGTTGACCGAGGTATTGGTCACCGGAATGCTGACGAGGTGGATCAGGGTCAGGCACAGACCGATGGCGATCGGCGCGAAACCGGCAGGCGCACGGCTATCGGTGGCGCCCATGATGACGAACAGGAAGAAACCGGTCATCACCACTTCACACACCAGTGCGGCAGTCAGGCTATAACCACCCGGAGAGTGCTCACCGTAGCCGTTGGAAGCAAAACCGGCAGAGAGATCAAACCCGGCCTGACCGCTGGCAATCACGTAAAGCACGGCAGCAGCGGCAATGCCACCCAGCACTTGCGCCACGATATAAGGCAGTACACCGGATGCCGGAAAACGACCACCCGCCCACAGACCAACGGTCACGGCCGGATTGAGGTGGCAACCGGAGATATGGCCGATGGCAAACGCCATGGTCAGCACGGTCAGACCGAAAGCCATCGAGACCCCCAGCAGACCAATCCCGACGTGAGGGAAGGCCGCAGCCAGCACGGCACTGCCGCACCCGCCCAATATCAGCCAGAAAGTGCCCATAAACTCAGCAGCAACAGGTTTCACATTATTTCTCCCATTTGAGATAACACCGAACAAGACCCGAGAAGGGCCCATGCTTGAACAAGCGCAGCATTATGGGAGTGTGAGTCCAGATTGCGAACCCGGCAGGCGGGGCTCACTCAATGTGACATTCGTCACAATTCGTTGATTAGATAAGAGATTTATCATTAAGACAGCTGGCTGCACATCTCATACCCAAGGGCGTCATGCGACAACTTGTGACACCGTTTAGCTCGAGTAATCATCCCTTGAACGATAAAAACGGAGGCGTGGTCAGTATCCTGCAGGGGCAAAACGGCTGACAACCTGCCCCTGATGCTCAATCCACTCCATAAACATGGCGACGGGACGGGCATAGACGGTGCCATCCTGTTCCGACTGATAGATCACCAGCTGCTCGCCTGTCTCGGTATGGCTGGCCAGGGTCAGCACCTGATAGTAACCCCCCTTGAAGTGACGATAGCGACCGGGTGTGGGTGCATGCATGGAATACCTCTGCAGATGGAACAGGACGGGAAAGGGGAAATATGGGCTGGCCAGTGCCAGTTGTATCAGCTTTTTCTCGTCGGAAATGGCGATGAGGAGGCTTTTTTACACAAGCCAATCGTGCCAGAGAGCGTGAAGATTTCAACACAGTAGAGTAGCTTTGTTAATCACTCCCCCATCTTTCACTGGTGAACCTTGCCAAGCACAAACGATCGTGCTGAATTTAACCTTTTAATAACTCTGTTTTGGGGCTAAAAATCAGGAATTTCTACTAAAAAGAAGATTGTTCTAGGATTCAATTCTGTGAAGAATAGGGGAAAAGATATTTGATACTAAAAACCGCCTTTTTCGCCAACGCGTCCCTGTGGGGAAGGAATCACACTCACCATGTTCACAATCGACAAGTCGCACAAGCTCGACGATGTCTGCTATGACATCCGCGGCCCGGTGCATAAAGAAGCTCGCCGCCTCGAAGACGAAGGCCACCGCATTCTCAAGCTCAACATCGGCAACCCGGCCCCGTTCGGCTTTGATGCGCCGGAAGAGATCATCAAAGATGTGATCCTCAACATGCCCCAGAGCCAGGGCTACTGCGACTCCAAGGGGCTCTTCTCCGCCCGCAAGGCGGTGATGCAGTACTACCAGCAAAAAGGGATGCGCAAGGTCGACATCGACGACATCTACATCGGCAACGGCGCCAGCGAGCTGATCGTGATGGCGATGCAGGCGCTGCTCAACAACGGCGACGAGATGCTGGTGCCCTCCCCTGACTATCCGCTCTGGACCGCCGCCGTCACCCTCTCCGGTGGCCATGCGGTGCACTATCGCTGCGACGAAGGGGCTGACTGGTACCCGGATCTCGACGACATCCGTGCCCGCATTACCCCTCGCACCCGCGGCCTGGTGCTGATCAACCCCAACAACCCGACCGGTGCCGTTTACGGCAGCGAGTTCCTGCTGGAGGTGATCGAGATCGCCCGCCAGCACAACCTCATCATCTTCGCCGACGAGATCTACGACAAGATCCTCTACGACGATATCTCCCACACCAGCGTCTGCACTCTATGCGACGACGTGATGGTGGTGACCTTCAACGGCCTCTCCAAGGCCTACCGTGCCTGCGGCTTCCGTCAGGGCTGGATGGTCATCACAGGTCCCAAAGGCCGTGCCCGCGGTTACATTGAAGGGCTGGAAATGCTGGCCTCCATGCGGCTGTGTGCCAACGTGCCGATGCAGCACGCCATCCAGACTGCGCTTGGCGGCTACCAGAGCATCAACGAGCTGATCCTGCCGGGCGGCCGCCTGCGCAAGCAGCGGGACAAGGCGTGGGAGCTCTTGAACGAGATCCCCGGGGTCTCCTGCGTCAAACCCAAGGGGGCGCTCTACATGTTCCCGCGCCTCGACCCCAAGGTGTATGACATCCGCGATGACCAGAAGATGGTGTTCGACCTGCTGCAGCAAGAGAAGCTGCTGCTGGTGCAGGGCACAGGTTTCAACTGGCCGGCACCGGATCACTTCCGGCTGGTGTTCCTGCCCCGCGAAGAGGAGCTGGAAGATGCCATCGGCCGCCTCGCCCGCTTCCTCAAGGGCTACAAGCAGTAAGCAAAGCTCATGAAAAAGGCTCCCGCGGGAGCCTTTTTGTTATCTGTGGTTTTATCCGTGCCATCAGCCGTGCAGCAGAGCTCCGGCCACCAGCACCGCCATTGTGATGAGGGCTACGCCGATGATAAAGGGCAGCACCCAACGCACGAAGCGATCGTAGGGGATCTTGGCGAGCGCCAGACCGGCCACCAGATGAGCGGCGGTGGGGGCAAACAGGTTGATCCAGCCGGAGGCGGACTGATAGGCGGTGATCACCAGATCCCGGGAGATGCCGGAGAAGTCAGCCAGCGGCCCCATCAGCGGCATGGAGACGGTCGCCAGCCCCGAGGTTGACGGGATGAAGAAGCTCAGGATGATGTGGACCAGATAGGCCATCAGGATGAAGACCGACGAGGATAGTCCAGTCACCAGCCCTTCAGCCCAATGCAAAATGGTGTCGATGATGACGCCCTGCTCCATCACCACATAGATGCCGCGCGCCACCGCCACCACCAGCGCTACCCCGATGAGATCCCGAGCGCCGCTCAGGAAAGTCGCCACATAGTTGGACTCCGGCATCCGGTTGATCAGCGCAATCAGGATGGAGGCGCTAAAGAACAGGGTGGATAGCTCGTCAAACCACCAGCCAAAGGTGGGCAGCACGTCGATCCCCAAATCGGACCAGGGCACCACCGCATAGATCATCAGCAGGAAGGTGCCGAAGAAGACCAGCATGGTGAGCTTCTGCTTGCCGGTGAAGGCGAGGTTGCCGCTCTTCATCTGGGAGAACTCGTCGTCATAGGCAATGTCGGCCAGCACTGAGCGGGATTTGTCCTGCTGCACCAGCTTGGCGTAGCGCATCACGAACCAGGAGGCGAAGATCACCAGCAGCAGCCACTGGATGACCCGCAAACCGATCCCCTCACCGATGGGAATGCCGGCAAAACCGGAGGCGATACCGGTGGCAAACGGGTTGACGGTGGAGGCGAGCACCCCGACCCCGGAGCCAAGCAGGATAATCCCCGCCGCCACCATGCGATCGAAGCCCGCCGCCATCATCACCGGCACGATCAGCGCCCAGAAGGCTACCGTCTCCTCCGCCATGCCGAAGGTGGAGCCGCCGAGGGCAAACAGGGCGATCAGCACCGGGATCAGCAGCCGCTCACGGCCGGCAAAGCCGCGCACAATGGCCCCCACCCCGGCATCAAGCGCCCCGCTTTGCATGGTCACCGCCAGAAAGCCGCCGATGATGAGCACGAACAGCGCCACGTCGGCCGCCTTGTGAAAGCCCTGGATGGGGGCCTTGAGCACCTCGAATACCCCTTGCGGGTGGGCGGGTAACTCAGTGTAGCTGCCGGGCACCGGCAACAGCCGCTCGTCGCCGCTGTAATCAGCCACGGCCGCTGCCGCCACCGGCTGCTGGGTCTTGGCGGTGACATAGTCATATTTACCCGCCGGCAGCACCCAGGTGAGGGCGGCCATCAGCGCGATGATGATGAAAAGCAGGGTATAAACTGTGGGGAGTTGGCGCTTCTTGGGCGCCTCGTTTGGAGTGGTCATAGCTTCCGTACCTCGGCAATGCCGTCTGTGATCCGATCAGCGCAAGACTAGCGGGTTTGATATGGGAAAAAGGTGATCGCTGATAATAAAATTCCGCAATTTGGCGGAATTTTTGCCAAAAAAACAGGGCCCCGCGGGGCCCTGTTTTCACTTGAGTCAGACTCAGAGCTCGACCACGTCGAATTTCACATCCGGATTCACATCCGCATCGTAATCGACCTCGTCCAGACCAAAACCGAACAGGCGCAGGAACTCCTGCTTGTAACCGGTGTAATCAGTCAATTCGGAGAGGTTTTCGCTGGTGATGGATGGCCACAGGTCGCGGCAGGTCTGCTGCACATCTTCACGCAGTTCCCAGTCATCCATGCGGATGCGAGCCTGCTCGTCCAGCGCCATGTCAGACGCGTAGAGACGGGTGCGCATCATGCGATCTACCTGCTCCATGCAGCCCTCGTGAATGCCCTTCTCCTTCATGATCTTGAAAGCCATGGAGATATAGAGCGGCATCACCGGAATGGCGGAAGAGGCCTGGGTCACCACGGATTTCAGCACGGCTACGTGAGCGGTACCGCCCTTGGCAGCCAGATCGCCACGGATGGCGGCAGCGGCGCGGTCCAGATCTTCCTTGGCGCGGCCCAAGGTGCCGTGCCAGTAGATTGGCCAGGTCAGATCGGTGCCGATGTAGGAGTAGGCCACCGACTTGGCGCCGTCGGCCAGCACGCCTGCATTACGCAGGGCAGCCATCCACAGCTCCCAATCCTGACCGCCCATCACTGTGATGGTGTTCTGGATCTCTTCCTCGTTCGCCGGCTCGACGGTAGCGGTGATGATCTGATCCTTGTTGGTATCGATGGCGGTGGTGGTATAGACCTCGCCGATCGGTTTGAGGGCTGAGCGCACCACTTCGCCGGTTTCCGGCATCTTCCGCACCGGAGAGGCCAGGGAGTAGACCACCAGATCGATTTGACCCAGATCCTGCTTGATCAGCTCGATCACCTTGGCGCGGCACTCGTTGGAGAAGGCATCGCCGTTGACGCTCTTGGCGTAGAGGCCCGCCTCTTTGGCTGCCTTGTCGAAAGCGGCAGAGTTGTACCAGCCAGCGGTACCGGTCTTGGACTCGGTGCCCGCTTTTTCAAAGAAGACGCCGAGGGTGGCGGCGCCGCTACCGAAGGCAGCCGCAATCCGGGAGGCCAGGCCATAACCGGTGGAAGCGCCGATCACCAGCACCTTCTTGGGGCCATTCTCGATGGTGCCCTTAGCCTTGGTGTAAGCAATCTGGCGACGAACATTGGCTTCACAACCGACCGGATGAGTGGTGGTGCAGATAAAGCCGCGAACCTTGGGTTTGATGATCATATGGGGTCTCGGATCCGTTTAATGGATGAAATCGGGGCATAAGATACCTCATCTTGCCGCGATAAGGTGCTCTGATGTGTTGAACTGCGGCAAAAATGGGCATCCGAAGGTGGCCATCATGGTCCATGCCATGGTGCCACCTCACGGCAACTAGCAGGCAATGCGGGTAATGTGGCCATCCTGCAGCTTATAGAAGGCATCTTGCGGCAACTCCTGTGACCAGGTCGCCTCATAGCCGAGATCGGCATAGACGCCGCGCAACATGGCACCGAGCAGACCGTGGGAGATAACGATGGCACGCTCGGCGATCGCGGGATCCTGCAACCACAGGTGCGCCCGGCGCTGAATACTCTCGAAGCTCTCGGCCCCCGGTGCCTGCAGATACCAGTCCCCCTTGCCGATATCGAGCTCGGGATGAGCGAGCCGCAGCACCGGGATCTGGCAGCTCTCCCACTCTCCCATCCCCAGCTCCATCAACCGATCGTCCCAGATGATGCGATCAGCTGACAGTCCCAACTGCTCGCACACCAGCTGCGCAGTCTGACGAGCACGGCCGAGCGGGCTAGCATAGACGGTCCAGCGGGCAGGATCCGCCAGTTCGCCAGCAAGGCGCCGCCCCATGGCGATGGCTTGCGCCTCACCCTTGTCGGTCAGATCGGAGTTGCAACGCCCCTGCAGACGCTGCTCAGCATTGAAGCGGGTCTGGCCATGGCGCAGCAGATAGATGAGTCGAGACATGATTTCTCCAGCACGTTCAGAGAGATAGAAAAATAAAGGGGGAAAATGATAGCAGATGAGCCCGAAGGATGGCCCGAACAGAGAGGCTAAAGCGGGCGTAAAAAACGGGTCAAGACTGACCCGTTTGCTGCCAATTTGGCCAGAGTGTGTCGGCTCAGCCCTTCTTGATCTCCCGCAGATAGCGGTAGATGGAGTGGACCGAAATGCCGAGCTGGCGCGCCGCAATCTGGGCGCTGTCTTTTAACTCGAAGATCCCCATGTCGTGCAGCTGGTTGACGATAACCCGGGTCTTCTGGGACGGGGGCACCGCCTCGTTGCCTCGCACCTCGGCACTGACGGTGTCGATGGTGCTGTTGAGCGCTTCGTCGATGTTGCGGGCGAACACCTCCGGGGTGGCATGGCTCTCGTGGGGGTGCATGCACTCCGGCATCATGGTGCGCAGCACGGATTGCAGCGGGGCATCCATGTCGCTGTTGATACAGAGCAACCCGATGGCCCTGTGCTCCCCGTTGCGGATCACGGTAGTAATGGAGCGCAGCGTCTTGCCGGTGGCACACTTGGTCATGTAGGGGCTGGAGATATCCTGCCCGCTCTTGAGCTTCATCATCGCCAGGTTGGTGATGGGGGCGCCGACACTGCGGCCGGTGATATGGCCGTTGGCAATCTTGACGATCGAGGGATTGCGCGCATCCAGACTGTGGAGCAGCACTTCGGTGTGCTGACCATACATGGCGGCGATGCCGTCCACAATGTTCTCCATCGACTTGAGGATCTCAAAATCGCTCGGACTCAACTCTTGCAGCTTCACAATGGGACCTTCTTGCAAGGGTTGCTGCCGGACAATAGACGCCGGGCAGCAACCGACAGGGACATCAGGCGGACATGATATCAATAATGGTGCTGTCTGTGGCAGACATGCCCTCCTTCACCATCTGACCCACGTTACGGATGGTCTGATCCACGTCACCGGCGACGATCCCCTGCCCCGACACCGAGTGGCTGTTGAGGGCCATCAGGAAGCCGCGCACCGCCGCACCGGAGGAGGTACTCACCTTCATGGCGCAGGAGGCTTTCGCCCCGTCACATACCATACCGGCACTGTCGCTCAGCACGTTCTGGATGGCGAAGCAGGATTGCTCGAAGCTGCCGCCCGCCAAATAAACCATGGCCATGGAGGCGGCCGCGCTGGTCACGGTATTGCCACAGAAGGCCGACAGCGGCGGATAGTGGGACTTGATATAGATGGCGCCCAGATGGCTCATGATGAGGGCGCGAGCCAGCTGCTCTTCGCTGGCCGCAAAGCGCTCGGCAATCACCATCACCGGAATGGTGGCGGCAATGCCCTGGTTGCCGCTGCCAAAGTTGCTCATGGCTGGCAGGGTCGCCCCCCCCATGCGGGCATCAGAGGCAGCCGCCGTCATCATCACGATGCGGTTCATCACATCCTCACCGATAAGACCGGCATTGATGTTCTGCTGCATGGTGCGGCCGATCTCGAGGCCATAGGGGTTGTTCATCCCCTCGGCAGAAAGCTTGCCGTTAAGCTCGGAGGCTTTGAGGATGAACCTGATCTGCTCGAACTCCACCTGGGTGGCGAACTCGTAGATGGCGGCGATGCTGATATCGACGCCATCGCAGATGGAACCGGTGGCGCCGCCCTGGCTCTGATCGGCGGTGAAGGTCACCTCGCCATCGCGGCGCTGCTCGACGATGCGGGTATGACCGCCGCAGAGGGTCACTTCGGCGCTGTGTTCTTCACCCTTGTCATCAGAGCCATAAACGGTCACGCGGCAGAAGATAAACTCGGGGGCGGCGGTGCGGCTCACCTGCACCTTGCCGGCATCGATCAGCTGCTGGGCACGCTCCACCTGTGCTGGCTGGATCGCGGCCAGCACTTCCAGCCCGGCGTCGGCGTTACCGCCGATGGCACCGGCCGCGGCCGCAATGGCCAGACCGATCTTGCCGGTGCCCGGCACATAGACACCCATCGAGTTTTTATAGAGATTGTCCGACACCGCAACCTCAAGGCGACCGGGCTCACACCCCAGTTGCCGAGCGGCGACAGCCGCGGCATAAGCGGCGGCGATTGGCTCGGTACAACCCAGCGCTGGTTTGACAACCTGTTGAATAATCTGCAGATACTGCTGCCACGCTTGTTTCATCACTTGAACCTTTTTATCAGCATTAACGAGCGATATGGGCGATCGCTTCCACTTCAACCTTGACGCCCATCGGCAGATCCTTCACTGCGAAGCAGCTGCGCGCCGGACAATCTTTCTGGAAATAGGCTTTATAGACCTCGTTGAACGCGGCAAAATCGCTGATCTCGGCGAGGTAGCAGGTGGTTTTGAGCACGGTATCCAGCGAGCCGCCTGCGGCTTCCAGCACGGACTTCAGGTTTTCCAGTGACTGGCGGGTCTGGGCGGCAATCCCCCCTTCCACCACACCACCCTGCTGCTTGCAGACCGGCAACTGACCGGAGGTAAAGATAAGGTCGCCATAGGCAGTGCCGTGGCTGTAGGGACCGATAGCGTCAGGTGCCGCTGCTGCTGTGATGATGCGTTTCATATAGCCACTCCTGTTTGTGCAATTTTTTTTGCAATCGTGAATCTCATTCCGTTCAACATTATTTGCTTTTTATTTTATCCATTCAACAAAAAGATACAAAAATGGCGTTTAAAGGCACCTTTCGGCCTCAATATAAACCGTGATCATCATCCTGATTTGAACAAAAGTACTCTTATGGGCATTGTTTATGACGGTTTCATTCAACTATATTTGCGCCGCTTTCCCACATCCCTACAAAAAAGAAGGTTTTAATGGACGCGCATAGCACTACACTAGCCAGCCCCGCGATGGGCACGCTGGAATGGAAAGAAGCGGTTCGCTTCGACAGCACCGACTGGGGCTGGATCATCATGAGCATCGGCATGGCCATCGGCGCGGGGATCGTCTTCCTGCCGGTACAGGTGGGGCTGATGGGCTTGTGGGTCTTTCTGCTCTCGGCAGTGATCGGTTACCCCGCCATGTACATGTTCCAACGCCTCTTTATCAACACCCTGGCCACCTCGCCGGAGTGCAAGGATTACCCCAGCGTCATCACCGGCTACCTTGGCAAGAACTGGGGTGTGCTGCTCGGCGCCCTCTACTTCGTGATGCTGGTGATCTGGGTCTTCGTCTACTCCACCGCCATCACCAATGACAGCGCCTCCTTCCTGCAGAGCTTCGGCGTTACCGACGGTCTGCTCTCCGAAAACCCGCTCTACGGTCTGGTGCTGATCTGCGGTCTGGTGGCACTGGCCTCGCGCGGCGAAAACCTGCTGTTCAAGATCTCCACCTTTATGGTGCTGACCAAGATCAGCGTGGTGGCCGTGCTCGGCCTGATGATGGTGGACAAGTGGGATGCATCCAACATCACCGCCATGCCCGCTGCCGGTGACTGGATGAAGGATGCCATCATCATGCTGCCCTTTACCCTCACCTCCATCCTCTTTATCCAGAGCCTGAGCCCCATGGTGATCTCCTACCGCTCGCGGGAAAAGTCGCTGGAAGTGGCCCGCTTCAAGGCGATGCGCGCCATGAATATCGCCTTCGGCATCCTGTTCGTAGTTGTGTTCTTCTACGCGGTCTCCTTTACCCTTGCCATGGGACACGATCAGGCGGTCAAAGCCTCTGAAGAGAACATCTCCGCACTGGCCATGGTGGCCCAGGGGATGCCCGGCCAGACTCTCAAGCTGCTCAGCCTCACCCTCAACATCTTCGCGGTGATGACCGCCTACTTCGGCGTTTACCTCGGTTTCCGTGAAGCCTGTCAGGGTCTGGCGATGAACCTGCTGCGCCGGGTGCTGCCGGAAAACCGCATCAACAAAGGATTGGTCGGCAAAGGGATCATGGTGTTTACCGTCATGCTCTCCTGGGGTGCCATCGTGCTCAACGCCCCGGTACTGAGCTTCACCTCTATCTGCAGCCCCATCTTCGGCATGGTGGGTTGTCTCATCCCGGCCTATCTGGTCTATCAGGTACCGGCGCTGCACAAGTACAAGGGCACCTCCCTCTACATAATCATCGTCACCGGCCTGCTCCTTTGTGTCTCGCCCTTCCTGGCGTTCAACTGATCGATTGCAAACGCCCTCCTTATCGACTTCGGGCCACCTTCGGGTGGCCCGTTTTTTATTGGCGCAACCCGCCTCTCTGTCGCTGCGGCTGCCAAGTCACCCCGCGGGGCAAAAAGCCAAGGGGATCACAACTTGCAAGCTGACCTCCCCCAAGGGGTCTGGTGCGGAGTAATATTCAGGCATCACCGCATGCACCCGTCTTATCGGTTATCGAGGCCTCATATGAAATGGATTTTCAACCCGGCCATCAAGCTGGGCAATCAGCTCTCCTTCAAATACAAATTCCTGCTCTGGTCCTGCCTGATGCTGCTGCCACTGGCCTACAGCATGACCAATCTGCTGGGGCGGCTGCAGGATGACAACGCGCAGGCCAACCGCGAGCTGGCGGGAGTGGTCAATCTAGCCCCTGTACCCGCTATCGAGCAAGCCCTGCTAACCCATCGAAACCTGGTGACCCGTCACGCCTATGAGGTGGATCCGGTCGGTGACGATCAGGTCAAGGCGGCCGCACAAACAGTTGATCAGAGCCTGCAAGCCTTTGCCGACACCCGCCAGAACACCCCCTCCTTTGAGGTGATCCAGCAGGGCTGGACTGCCCTGCAGAGTAAAGCGGGCAAGCTGGAGGTGGAGCAGAGCAACCTGCGCCACGACAAGCTGCTGACCGAAGTACGCCATCTCTACAAGCACATCACCGCCAGCAGCAGCCTGATCCAGGATCCGTCGCTCGGTACCTACTACATGGTAATCCTCGCCAGCGAACGGTTGCCGCAGCTGCGCGACTTGCTGGCCCAGGTGCGGGATCGCGCCGCCACCATCGCCGATTTCGGCCTGTTTCAGGCAGAGGGCTACAGCGGCCTGCGTTTTCGTCTCGACCTCATCAACGCCACCCTGCAGGAGCTGGAGGCCGATCTGACCCTGCTCTACCAGATCGAACCGGCATACCGCGCCGAGCTGGGTCAGCAAACTGATGCTCTGATACAGCTGGTGCGTCAGGGGGTCGAGACCATGGAAAACAAGATGATGAAGGATCAGCTGGTGCAGCTCTCCACCAAGGAGGTACAGGCACTGGGGGATAAGATGGACGAGGCTATCAGCGCGTTGGCAGGCCAGGTACGCCAGCGGCTGGAGGCCGACCTGCATCAGCGGCTGGCCGCCAACCAGCGCCACTTCTGGTGGGTCACCGCGCCGCTGACCGTCAGCTTGCTGCTCTACCTCTACCTGATGATCGGCGCCTATCTCTCCCTGCGCGAAACCGTAGGGCGGGTGCGTGATATTGCCGCCCGGGTCAACGCCCAAGATCTCAGCCAGCATATCGAGATCGTCGGTCAGGACGAACTGGCCGCCATCAGCCACGATTACAACGTGACGCTGGAGACCCTGCGCACCCTGATGCTGCGAGTGCGGGAAAATGGCGTCACCGTGGTGGAGAGCGCCACCGAGATCGAAGCGCGTACCTGCCGCTCACAGGAGGTGATTGCTGATCAGCAAGGAGAGACCCATCAGGTCGCCACCGCCATCAAGGAGCTGGCCGCCACCTCACAGGACATGGCGGGCAACGCCCTGCAAGCCGCCCGCATGACCCAGGAGGCGCAGAACGTGGTCGGTCAGGGCGAGGATGTGGTGGAGCGCACCATCAAGGCCATCGACCATATCAACCGCGAGGTGCTGCGCACCGCCGATACCATCGGCCAGCTGGAGCAGCAGTGCAGCCAGATTGGCGGCGTCATCAGCGTGATCCGCGGCATCGCCGAACAGACCAACCTGCTGGCCCTCAACGCGGCCATCGAAGCGGCCCGAGCCGGTGAGCAGGGTCGCGGCTTTGCGGTGGTGGCCGACGAGGTGCGCTCTCTTGCCAACCGCACCCAGGGGGCTACCGTCGAGATCCAGCAGATGATTGAACAACTGCAATCCGGCGCACGCGCCTCGGTCACCGCCATGTCGGCGGCCAGCCATGAAGCGCAGGAGGGGGTCGGGCTGGCGCAGGAGGCAAAACAGGCCTTCGGTGCCATCACCGAGAAGGTGGATCGGATGGTCGATACCAACGCCATCATCGCCAGCGCCATCGAGCAGCAGGGTGCGGTGGTAAACGAGATCGAACGCAACGTGGTGCGCATCTCGGATGGCAGCGACGAGGCGCTGCAAGTAGCCAACGCCGCCCGCGATGCAGCCCGCCAGATCCACCAGCTCACCGAACAGCTGCGCGCCATGGTACAGAGCTTCGTGCTCTGAGCCAGCGCCCGCCCCCACTCCATCGCCAGCCCCTACCGGGGCTGGTTTTTTGCAAATTCAGACGATCAGGCAGCATTGTTTTTCTTGGCGAAAAAAGTATCGACTAACCATTGTGCGATGAGGATAAAGCGGAGTAATCTTCAGCCACAACAAGATTCGAACGTTACCTTTTTGCCAGCCACAGGCCCGGGGATCAGTTCGACGCCCGATAGGCAGTTCGACAAGAGTTCGGCGAGAGGAAGCTCGCATCACGACACAACCGTTCAGGCGAGGTATCGCAAATGGCGAAGTACCAGTTTTTCTCTATCCCGGCCTCCAACCGGCAGCAGTACACTTTTATCGACATGGCCTCCCCCACCTTCCTGCCCGAGAAAGCGGTGCTGCTGACGCAGGGGTTCGAGGTGGAAGAGGATTTTATCGACGCAGCTAACCCGCGCGAGGCGGTGGAGAAGTATCGCTCCAACTTCCTCTATGTGGCCGATGAGATAGGCAAGTCCGATAGCACCTATGCCGCAGCCGTCGCCATGCTGGAGATTGGCAAGGGGCTATTAGGCAATAAAACCCGTCGAGATAAGGCACAGCGGTGAAGAGTCGTGGCCATCGTGGCAACGTGCCCGATGGCCATATGGCAAGACATCAATTCGGTGAGTCAGAAGCGCCCCAGCTGCTGGAGCATCTCGATTAGCTCCTCTTCGCTGCTCGGCTCATAGGCCAGCTGAAGGCTCGGCGCGGCGCCTCCCATCAGCATGTAGACATTGGTGCTGCAGTGGTCGTAGTGATACCACTTACCGTCGATACAGACGTCGGTATAGCATCTCGGGTCCCTTTTCAGTTCCATATGCACATCCTTTTGTTACATCCCATCAACATCACTCCTGACCGTAAAATAACCACCGAGGTTCACGCTTGATGCAGATCAATGGAAGCGGCTGAAAGGGGCAGATATCTGCCAGATCTGTGGCTTGCGGATGCCCCGAGCCATCATAGGTTATCCAAATGAAGATGGACCGAGCGCCCCGTCATATCGCCGGATGGCCCCCGGTAACAAAAACGGCGCCCGCAGGCACCGTTTTTTCATCTCCCCGCCAAAGCGAGGGGCAAGCCAAAAGGCTTATTCGTCTTCCAGATAGGCGTAGCCTTGCAGGCCCAGCTCCAGCTCGTCGAGCAGGGCTTTGCGAGTGGCATCGTCCAGCGCCGGGTGAGCGGCGATCCGCTGGTAGTTTTCGCGGATCACGGACGGGTCGATGTTGACGTAACGCAGCAGCTGATCGACAGTGTCGCCGCGCACCACGTTGCGAATGTCCATCTTGCCCTCTTCGTCCAGCCATACTTCCGCGCAGTGGGTATCACCGAACAGGTTGTGCAAATCCCCAAGGATCTCCTGATAGGCACCGACCAGGAAGAAGCCGACGTGGCACTCTTCGTTCTCGCCGTAGACCGGCATCGGCAGGGTGCTCTCGACCCCCAGACCGTCGACGTAGTGTTCGACCTGACCGTCGGAGTCACAGGTGATATCCATCAGGATGCCGCGACGGCTAAGCGGACGATCGAGACCAGCCAGCGGCATCACCGGGAATACCTGACCGATACCCCAGGCATCCGGCAGGGACTGGAACAGAGAGAAGTTGGCAAAGCACTTGTCCGCCAGCTTTTCACTCAGCTCGTCAGCCAGCGCACGGTGGTTGCGGTTGACCGGATTGAGCATCTCTTTGAGTGCCAGACAGGTGTTCTGGTGCAGCATCTCGGCCCAGGCACGCTGTTCAAGGTTCAAGAGGCCCATGGTGTACTGGGTATTCACGTCACCCAGATCAGCCACCGAGTCATGGAAGATCTCCAGCAGGGAGGGATCTTCACTACGCAGATCCAGCCAGCCTTTCCACATGTTTTGCAGAATGGTCGGTGCATCTTCGTCCGGCGCGCTGATGTCGTTCATCTCCACCCCTTCGGCACCAATGATATTGGTGACCAGCACGGCGTGGTGGGCGGTCAGGGCACGGCCAGACTCGCTGATGATGGTCGGGTGCGGCAGATCGAACTCGCGGCAGACATCGCCGATGCCCCATACCACGTTGTTGGCGTACTCGGAGAGGCTGTAGTTGGCGGAGCAGTGGCTCTGGGAACGGGTTCCCTCGTAGTCCACCCCCAGACCGCCACCGACGTCCACGACTTCGATGTTGGCACCGAGGCGACGCAGTTCAGCATAGAAACGGCCGCACTCGCGGATGCCGCCCTGAATGTCGCGGATATTGGCGATCTGGGAGCCCAGATGGAAGTGCAGCAGTTGCAGGCAATCCAGCTTGCCCAGCCCGCGCAGACGCTCGATCAGCGCCAGGATCTGGGAGGCGGAGAGACCAAATTTGGACATGGAGCCGCCGCTCGATTCCCACATGCCGGAGCCGGTGGAAGCGAGCTTGGCACGCACCCCGATGTTGGGCTTGATGTTGAGACGAGCTGACTCGTCCAGCACCATCTCCAGCTCGGAGGGCTTCTCCACCACGATGTAGACCTTGTGGCCCATCAGGTTGCCCAAGAGGGCGTGGCGGATATATTCGCGGTCTTTGTAACCGTTGCAGACGATCACCGAGCCTTGCTCATGGTGATGGGACAGCACGGCCAGCAGTTCCGGTTTGGAACCAGCTTCCAGGCCAAGCCGGGGCTTGTCGCTGTAGGACTGGCTGATGGTCTCGATGACACGACGCTGCTGGTTTACCTTGATCGGGTAAACGCAGAGGTAGTCCCCTTCATAGCCAGACTTCTCGATGGCCTGACCAAAGGCGTTGAACAGCGCATCGACCCGACTCTTGAGAATGTCAGGGAAGCGCAGCAACACGGGGGTGGTCAGCCCGGACTGACGCAACTGTTCGATGGCGTCAGAGAGCACAATATGCGCGTCAGGGCGTGATTTGTCGGGGGCAACGGTCACATGACCGGCGTCATTGATATTGAAAAAACCCGCCCCCCAGTAGGGAACGTTGTAGACCTTCAAGGAGTCCTTGCTGGACCAGTTAGTCATGGGCTATGCCTCGCAAATGAGCGACCCAAAGTCGCCTTCGTTACCCTCAATCACATCCAGACCATCTAGTGCAGAGTACGGCGAGCGCTGCCATCACGAGACGCAGCCACCCAAACCAGCGCTTTGCACATCGCGGCAAGCCAGAGGCTGCCTGGTGGATCTTGGGGAAGTAACGAGTCTTGATGTGGGGCTGGTGGCTTTACATCAAGCTCAACGGTATGCGGTGCCACTATGCCGTAGCGCCGCGGTACTTTGATGACCGACGACATCAGCCACGCCGTCAGTTCATCATTCGGCAGCGATCCCGACAGAAGGAGAGGGTTCCAAGGAAGAGAAGCGAAGGCGCCAGCACGCATGCGTGTTGATAGACGACAACAACCACAGCCCACCTCACCGTCAGTGACCGCCCATGACAAGGGAAGATGATGAGCCGGTGGCCCACTCGGTCAAATGAAGGATGAGAGTCTGTTGTTCTCCCTGATACCGGAGCCTAACCGGTATTAAAGAAACCATTCCCCAGCAGTGTCTGTCGTTTCTGCGTGCCTCGCCCTATAGGCGTATGATCGGTCGGGTTTCTGGCGGCTCTGCCTGCTTCAGGGTTGCCCTTGGATCGGCGCGGAGTGTACACACTTACCGCGGGCAGTGACAATAAAAAATAGTGTTCAAAATCCCCTTTTAATGAGTCGATCAAATCTTGCTGGCGGGCAGGCGGGCTCTGGGATGGCGCAGGTTATGCGACAGCCCGGTTTCCCCTTGAAAAGTGTGTGAAAACGCCATAAATGGGCTGACGCCTTGCTGTGCGGTGGCTGAGGGGAATTTGGCCGCCACCGCCAGCGCCTAAATATCGCAATAAATGCCACATTTATGCGATCTCCCTCCCGGACGTTGCGTCGCACGCCGCACCTCACCCGCTCTCCCCTTGCGTCAAAAAATGGGAAAAACCTGCGCTGACGCAATGAGTGCCCCGCACGGATTGGCCACAATGGCCGCTCACAATCGGTTAGAGGCTGACTAATGGATACCCTGCTTGAGCGTTTTCTGCGTTACGTAACTTTTCATACCCGCTCCGATGAGACCAATCCAGCCTGCCCGAGCAGCGAAGGCCAGCTGATCTTTGCCCGTGCCCTGCAAGAAGAGATGAAGGCGCTGGGGCTGACCCGGGTCACCCTGGATGAGCACGGCTACCTCACCGGCTGCCTGCCAGGCAACCAGCCGGACGCCCCCGCCATCGGCCTGATTGCCCACATGGATACCGCCGACTACGAGGCGGAACACGTAGTACCGCAAATCATCGAAAACTATCAGGGCGGCGATATCTGCCTTGGCAAGGGTGACGAGGTGCTCGCCATCCGTGACTACCGGTTCCTGAAAAACTACCTGGGTCAGGATCTCATCACCACCGACGGCACTACCCTTCTCGGCGCCGACGACAAGGCGGGTATCGCCGAGATCCTCAGCGCCATCGACCACCTGCAGGCGCACCCCGAGATCCACCGCGGCGATATCTGGGTCGGCTTTACCCCGGATGAAGAGATTGGCCGCGGCGCCAACCTGTTCCCGCTGGAGAGATTCCCGGCCAAGTGGGCCTATACCGTGGATGGCGGCGAGCTGGGCGAGCTGGAGTATGAAAACTTCAACGCCGCCAGCGCTACGGTGCGTTTTATCGGCAACAACGTCCACCCCGGCACTGCCAAGGGGAGCATGATCAACAGCCAGACCCTGGCCGCCCGCTTCCACGCCGCCATGCCTGCCGAGCAGACCCCGGAGTGCACCGAAGGGTATGAGGGCTTCTTCCATCTGGCCCAGATGAGCGGCACCGTGGAGGAGAGCACCCTCCACTACATCATCCGTGACTTCGACGACGAGCACTTCGCCGCGCGCAAGGCCGAGATGCAGAGCCGGGTGGCCGCCCTGCAGGCCGAGTATCCGAAAGCCCGCATCGAGCTGACCCTGACCGACAGCTATCGCAACATGCGCAGCCAAATAGAGCCGCACATGCATATCGTCGAGCTGGCCAAGGCCGCCATGGAGGCCGCCGACGTGGTGCCGAAAATCAAGCCCATTCGTGGCGGTACCGATGGCGCCCGCCTCTCCTTTATGGGTCTGCCCTGCCCCAACCTCTTCACCGGTGGTCACAACTTCCACGGCAAGCACGAGTTCATCCCGCTGCAATCCATGGAAAAAGCGGTCGCCACCCTGGTGGAGCTGGTGCGCCTCACCGCAGCCTGGCGCGGTTAATCGATTACCATGACAACCAAGGGGGGAGCCGGTTAACTGGCTCCCCCCTTGCTATCTGGCCATCACCCATCAACAAAGGGAAACCGGGGGAGGGTCGCTCAGGAGCAACTGGCTGCCGCTGCCATCAAACTGTCATCCCGCTGACATGTCGCGGGAACAGTGTCACATCATGCTGGGAGCAACGGATCGCCGGAGCCCCCCAGATGTTCACTATCGATACCCTGCTGACTCAGCACTTCCCCCGCCTGCTTGGCTACCCCCTGCTCACCCCGCTGTTAAAGCGGCTGTTGGGCTGGCTGCTCAACGAACGTGCCTTTGCCGACTTTGCCACCCGCTACCCGCACCTGCGCGGCCTCGACTTTGTCGAGCAGGCGCTGACCCAGCTCGATTTCGACTATCGGGTCAGCGAGGCGCAACTGGAGCATATTCCCGCCAGCGGCCGGGTCATTCTTGTTGCCAACCACCCCATCGGCTCGCTGGATGGACTGGCGCTGCTGCAACTGCTCGGTCGCATCCGCCCCGATGTGAAGATCGTCGCCAACCAGCTGCTGGCCCAGCTCGCGCCGCTGCGCCCTTTGCTATTGCCGGTGGACAATATGGAGGGCAAGACCGATCGACAGGCCATCCTCGCCATGAACGAACACCTCGCCCATGAAGGGGCACTGGTGATCTTCCCCGCAGGCGAAGTATCTCGGCTTGGCCTCAAGGGGGTAAAAGATGGCCCCTGGCAGGCAGGCTTTATCAAACTGGCCCAGCGCACCCGCACCCCGCTGGTGCCCATCCATCTGGGAGGGCGCAACAGCCTCTGGTTCTATCTCGCCTCCTGGCTCAACAAGCCCGCCTCCGCCCTATTGCTGGTGCGCCAGCTGTTTCGCCAGCAGGGGCAGACCCTGCCGGTGACCATAGGAGCGCGCATTCCGCTCGACAGTTTTCAGGAGCTGCCCGCCAAGACGGCGGCGCGGCTGGTGCGCAACCACCTCTACCGGATTGGCCGTGGCAAGGCGGGACGGCTGCAGACCGAGGCTCCCATCGCCCTGCCGGAGGATCGCCGCCAGCTCAAACAGGCCATCGAAAGCTGCGAACAGCTCGGCACCACCCCGGATGGTCAGAGGATCTACCTCTACCGCCGCCATGAACTGAGTCACTCGGTGATCCTGCGCGAGCTGGGGCGACTGCGGGAGATCGCCTTTCGCGCAGTGGGGGAAGGATCCGGCAAGCGGCGGGATCTCGATGGCTTTGACAACGACTATCACCACCTGATCCTCTGGGATCCGGCCCGGCTCGATATTATCGGTGCCTACCGGTTCGCCCCGGTGGCCGAGCTGCTGGCCAGCAAGGGGAAGGATGGCCTCTACAGCCACACCCTGTTCGGCTTTGAGGATAAGCTGCTGCCCCGGCTGGAGCAGGCCATCGAGCTTGGCCGCAGCTTTATCCAGCCCGCCTACTGGGGCAAGCGGGGGCTCGATTATCTCTGGTTCGGCATCGGTGCCTATCTGGCCCGCTATCCCCGCTACCGCTACCTGTTTGGCCCGGTGTCGCTCTCCGGCAGCCTGCCGCCGGCGGCCAAGGATCTGCTGGTGAGCTTCTACCGCCAGCACTTTGCCCCCGAGCTTGCGCTGGCCCCCTCCCGCCGTCCCTACCCCGAGACGCAGCCTCTGTTCGAAGGGGTGGATTACGGCGCCGATCTCAAAGCACTCAAGGCCCGTCTCGACAATCTGGGCTGCGCCATCCCCACCCTCTACAAGCAGTACTCCGAGCTGTGCGAGCCGGGCGGGGTGCAATTTATGGACTTTGGTATCGACCCCGACTTCAACCACTGCATCGACGGGCTGGTGTGGGTCGATGTGAGCCGCATCAAGTCCCACAAGCGGGCCCGCTATATCGGCAGTCATCTGGCCGAGCCGCGCTTATAACCCTGCAGGCGCCAGGCAAACAGCCAAAGGCAAAAAAGGAGAGAGAGGCCATGGCCTCCCTCTCCTTTAGCTCTCATGCTCAGCACCTTTTCGAGGCGCTCGGCCCATCTGGCGTTACTCGGCCGCCTTGCGATCCGAGTGGCCGAGATCCCGCTCCGGAGCGATGACGTCACGCACCCGCTGTTTGATCTCCTTGGCCTCGGGGAAGCCGTCATCGACCACCCGATCCCACACCTGCACCCCGCCCACCAGAATGCGAAACTCCCCCTTGCTGGCCGGCACCAGCGCCACCTCCCCCAGATCGCTGTCAAAGGTGGATAGCAGCTCCTGCGCCAGCCAGGCGGCGCGCAGCATCCAGCGACAGAGGGTGCAGTAGCGGATTTCGATGCGGGGTTTGCTGATCAGGGTTTCAGACTCGGTCATGAGTGACTCCATAAAAAAGCGACAATGGCGGGAAGTGGCGTACCGCTGCCCAATAGCCGATCCCGGTTTGGTCAAATCAGTGCTGTTCAACCCCATGAAAATCGGCCAGCCAATGGCGGGCAATGGTACGCATCGCCGATTCTGGCAGCTCGAACAGGCCGGGTGCAAGAGGGCCTGCCGCCAGCATCCGGATCCCTTCCATGATCTCCGCCAGCACCAGATAGACATATTCACCAATCACGGCGCCATGGACGAAGTTAACCGCCTCGCCCCGGTTGAGCAGGTAGATCTGGGTACCATCCGGCCGGTTGAGGGCCAGCACATGGGGGCACACCTCTTCGCTCGGCCACGGCAACTGGGCCAGCGAGAAGGCGAACTCGTCGTCAGCCGAGGTGACCGAAGCGACCATGGTGCCGGGGCGCAGCGCTTGCAGATCCGCCAAGTCCAGCGAGCCGTTGCCGGTAGAGCAGATCACCAGCTCGGCACGGCTCAACGCCTCGGCCTTGGTGATCAGGCGAAAACCGTGAGAGAGCGCTTCGACCTGTCGCAGCACATCGGTCTCCACCAGCCCGAGATGGAGGTTGCGACAGCGCAGGTCGCGGGCGATGCTGCGCCCCACCTTGCCATAGCCAAAGAGCACGGCTTCGCAGACGTTGAAGGTGCGATTGAGGGTGCGAGCCAGCGACTCCGCGGAGTAGACCACGCTCAAACCAATCTGGATATCCTCGGCCTGCTTGAGGGGGCTGCGCGCCACCGACACAACCGGGGTAGCCAGCACCTCCTGCTCATAGCGTTGATGGCCGTTCTCGGTCATCTCCACCACCCCGAGGAAACGGGGGCCGAAGTATTCACTCAAGATCACCTGGGTTTTGGCAAAGTAACCGCCTATGTCGAGGATCAGCAACCGCTCGTGGGGGGCCACCAGCGGTGCAATTTGCTGGATGAGACTGTCGGGATCATTGGTCCAGTGCCGGTTAAGGGGCAGCACCGGATAGTGCTGGGATACCCACTCGAAGGTAGGTCCGTGTACCGATTTCGGTTTGGGTAAAATCGCGCCAATCCGCCCAATCTGACCGAGGGCATCGATAAAACGGGGGCGATCGGGAAGCAGGTGAGTGACCAGCAGAATGCAGAGACCGTCGATACGTCCCTGTCCGGTGAAATGGCGAAAAAACAGATGCTCAGATCCTTGACTGCGCAACTGTGGCCTCCTTATGTGCCGCAAAGCAGGCAAACAGAACCCGGCGCGGCCGGGTTCTGTGTGTGTCCAAATAAAATGAAAATCCTTTTTATCTGAAACACATAGGGGGCTCAATCATTATCTGTCAAGAGTATGAGCGGGTAAGCAAAAATGACCGTAATCGACTGTTTTTCATGCAAAAATCAGTACAACGAAGCTTCTGGCCACACCGTCCAGAGGCTGAGTCCGGTTCCCGAAGCGGCGAGCAGGAGTATCCCCCCCCAGCGCACAGGCAAGGACTTGTCACGCAAAAACCACTCCAGCAGCGGCAACAGCCAGACCGGTAGCAACACCGCCAGCGGCACCTCCACATATTGCCAGGCGAGCATCTGGACCAAGGCGAGGGCCAGCGCCAGACCGGCGGGTGCTACCTTGATGCCAACAAAGGTGGCAAGCAGGGCGCGAAAACCGGCGAAAGCGGCCAGCGCACCGGCCAGCTGGGCAATCAGCAGGCTGCCATCGATGCCGATCACCAGCGCCAGCCAGATAAAGCCGAGGGCAAACCCGAGCCCTTCGCGGCTGTCACAGCGCAAGGTGCTCCAACCAAACCAGAGGATGGCGGGCAGTAGCGCCAGCCAGATCCCGGGTTCGCTCGCCAGTACCGAGGCCAATCCCTGCCACCACACCAACGCACTGAACACCCCAAAGAGCAGCAGCGAGCCGCGCAGATCGTTCACCTGAGCCGCAATGGCGGGCACCAGCAGGGTCAGCGGCAGCCACTGCCACGCCTTTTCCGGCATGCCATAGAGGCCACCGAGCCAGGATCCCACCAGCCAGAGCGCCAGCGCGCCCCACAGATAACCCAGTCGCGGCCAGCGCCACGATAGCAAAGCGGCTCCCAGAGGAGCCGCCAGGGTTTGCAGCAGAAGTTCCGCGCCCATTACTTGCGCACGCCTTCGACAAACAGGTTGATGTTCATCTCGTCCGGAATGCCGGGCAGCATGTAGCTCACGCCAAAGTCACTGCGCTTGATGGTGGTGGAGGCGTTGAAACCGCTGCGGTAGCCGCCCCAGGGATCCTTGCCCTCACCGATCTTGACCAGATCGAAGGCCACTTCCTTGGAGACGCCGTGCAGGGTCAGGGTCCCTTTCAGCACGCCTTTATCCTTGGTGCCCTCGTAAGCGGAGCTGACGAAGGTCATCTTGGGATACTGCTTCACGTCGAGGAAGTCAGGGCTGCGCAGGTGCTTGTCGCGGGCCTCGTGATTGGAGTCGACGCTGGCGGCATCCACTTCAAAGCTCGCCTTGGCCGCCGCCGGGTTGGCGTCATCCATGCTGAAGGTGCCGCTGAAGGTGTTGAAGCGACCCACCAGCTCGGAGAAGCCCAGGTGACCCACCTTGAACTGCACTGTGGTGTGCGCCGCATCCACATCGTAATCCGCCGCCATCAGAGGGGTCGCCATAAACAGGCAGGAGGCCAGCAGAGCCTTGGTCATTTTCATCCGTTCGTTCCTTCATCTTGGGGTTCACATCAGTGGTTAAAATGCTAACCTCGTTCTGAAGATGAATAATCAGTGATTTATTAAATTCATTATTTACTGAGGATGGAAAATGGACCAGATCGCCGCCATGCGCACCTTTATCAAGGTGGTGGAGTGCCAGAGCTTTACCAAGGCTGCCAACCAGCTCGGCATCTCGGTCGCCATGGCCTCCAAACTGATGCAGCAGCTGGAGGAGTCCCTCGCCACCCGGCTGCTGTCGCGCACTACCCGCCAGGTCAATCCCACCGAGGCGGGCCAATTTTACTACCAGCGCTCCCTCGCCCTGCTGGCGGAGCTGGAAGAGACCCACAGCCAGCTGACTCACCACAACCAGCAGCCCAACGGCACACTCAAGCTCTCGGTGCCGATGGATTTTGGCTATCTGCACCTCTCCCCCGCCCTGCCGCTGTTTCGCCAGCGCTTTCCCGATCTCAAGCTCGATATCGAGTACAGTGACCGGCGGGTAGCGCTGGTGGAAGAGGGATTCGATCTGGCGCTGCGGATCGGCCACCTCAGCGACTCCTCGCTGGTGGCGCGCCAGCTTGCCACCATTCGGGTCGAGCTTTGCGCCAGTCCCGCCTACCTGGCACACAAGGGCAGACCGGAAAAACCCGAGGATCTCAAGCAGCACGACTGTCTGATCTACACCCTGACCCAGCCGGAGTGGCACTTCAAACGGGGAAACGAGCAGCAGAGCATCCGGCCACAGGGGCCGCTGCGGGCCAACAACGGGGTGGCGCTGACCCGCGCCGCTTGTGATGATCAGGGCATCATATTGCAGCCCACCTTTATCGTAGGGGAGGCCCTGCGGTCAGGGCAGCTGGTCAGCCTGCTGCCGGAGTGGGACAAGGGAGAGGTGGGACTTTATGCGGTCTATCCGCACCGCCGCTTCGTCTCGGCCAAGGTGCGCTGCTTTATCGAGTTCGTGCAGGAGCGCTATCTCGCCCCGCAACAGTGGGATGTGCCGACCTGATGGCCAGAGCAGAGGGTACGGCCTGCTGGTCCAGCTTGAAACCTAACGCTGGTCGGGTGCGGTGGTGGATGCAGCAACAGGGGTGAGCTTGGCTAGCAGACGCTCCTGCTCGAGGCTTAACTGCCAGCGTGGCAGACGGGTGCGGATCACCGACAACTGCGGCTCACTGAGGGCATAGGGGAGCGCCACTTCAATCTCGGGGCAGTCAAACATGGCGGCCAGCTGCAGGATCAAAATGAGGTTTGCCTCGTCGGTCTTGTGCTTGTTGACCCGTTTGCGGATCTCGTGGCGCAGCTGGGTTTCGGGGTCCTGGGTCATCGCCTGCCAGCCGAAACCGAACAACGGCACCAGCGCGCTGACAATCCCCAGCGCCGTCATCGGCTGCTTGGGGGGATGATAGAGTGCGTTGAGATCCAGCCGAACAGGATTCTGACGAACCTCACCTTCACCAAATAAAATCGTTTTCGTCATTGGATTACCCGTTATATTCCACTAGACTGCGCCGCATATTTTACCCCGATATGCCAACGAGGTGCTGATGCTAAGCGATATCGAGATCTCCCGCCAGTCCCCCCGTCTCTCAATCCACGCGCTGGCCGAACACCTCGCCATCCCCCAGCACCAGCTCAGCCCTCATGGCCACTACAAAGGCAAGCTCAGCCTCGACCTGCTCACGTCTCAGCCAAAACAGCGCGGCAAGCTGGTACTGGTGAGCGCCATCACCCCCACCCCGCTCGGTGAAGGGAAGACGGTGACCACCCTCGGCCTCTCCATGGGGCTCAACCATATCGGCCAGCCCAGCATCGCCACTATCCGCCAGCCGAGCCTCGGCCCGGTATTCGGGGTCAAGGGGGGCGCTGCCGGTGGCGGCCACGCTCAGGTGGTGCCGATGGAGGAGATGAACCTCCACCTTACCGGCGATTTTCACGCTCTGACGGCGGCTCACAATCTGGCGGCAGCTGCCCTCGATGCCCGCCTGTTCCACGAACAGAAACTGGGTGCCGAGTTCACCGCCAAAACCGGCCTGCCGCGGCTCGATATCGATGCCGATAACATCCTCTGGCCGCGCACCCTCGACATGAATGACCGCGCCCTGCGCCACCTCACGATTGGACAGGGGGGCGCTGCCGATGGTGTGGAGCGCAGCGATCGCTTTGTCATCACCGCCGCCTCCGAGCTGATGGCCATTCTGGCTCTGGCGAGCGATCTGAAAGACCTGCGCCAGCGCATCGGCCGCATCCAGCTGGCCCGCGATATTCACGGCAAGCCCATTACCGCCGAACAGCTGGAAGTAGCGGGCGCCATGACGGTGCTGCTCAAAGATGCGCTGCAACCGACCCTGATGCAGACCACAGAGCAGACGCCGGTGCTGGTGCACGCCGGCCCCTTTGCCAACATCGCCCACGGCAACTCCTCGGTGATCGCCGATCGTATCGCCCTTGGCCTGACCGACTATGTGGTGACCGAGGCAGGTTTTGGCTCCGACATGGGGCTTGAGAAGTTCTTCAACATCAAGAGCCGCCAATCCGGCATTACCCCCGCCTGCGTGGTACTGGTGGCCACGGTGCGCGGCCTCAAGGCCAACAGCGGCCTGCTCGATATCCGCCCGGGCCAGCCGCTGCCAGCCAGCCTGCAAGGGGAAGATCTGCCAACCCTCAAGCAGGGCTGCGCCAACCTCGCCTGGCATATCCGGAACGCCCGTCGCTACGGGGTGCCGGTGGTGGTCGCCATCAACCGCTTCCCCACCGACAGCGAGGCCGAGCTGGCGCTGCTGGCCCATGAAGCGCAGCAAGCCGGTGCCTGTGGCGCGGCCATCTCCAACGCCTTCACCCAGGGTGGTGCCGGTGCCAGCGAGCTGGCCCGCGCCGTGGTCACCGCCTGCGAGCAACCAGGTAAGGTGAAACTGCTCTACCCCGACGAGGCGAGCCTCGACGCCAAACTGGCGACCCTGGTGGAGTGCGGCTACGGCGGCCGCGGAGTGCAGCTCTCCGACAAAGCCCGCCAGCAGCTGGCCCAGCTCTCCGCCGAAGGGTGGGATCACTTGCCCATCTGCGTGGCCAAGACGCCGCTCTCCATCAGCCATGACCCTGCTCTCAAGGGAGTGCCGACCGATTTCGAGGTGCCCATCGACGAGGTGAAGCTCTGCGCCGGTGCCGGGTTCGTCTATGCGCTGGCGGGCCCCATCATGACCATGCCGGGGCTGGGCAGTCTGCCTGCCTATCGCCATATCGATATTGATGAAGATGGCGAGATCATTGGACTTAGCTAAAGGTCAGTGAGGGGCTGGCGTCGGCCGATTACGCTTCGCTAATCGACCCTACGCTCAACAAACCAGCCAGAAACAACAAGGCCCCGCCAATTGGCGGGGCCTTCTGTTATCCATGCATCAACCCTTAGAGGGTGAAGCGCTGGGTCATATGGTGCAGGGTGTTGGCCAGCTTGCTCAGCTCGACGCAAGCCTGGGCGATCTGATGGGCACCCTGGGCATTCTCGTCAGCGGCATTGTGAATGTTGACGATGCTGCGGTTGAGCTCTTCGGTCACCGCATTCTGCTCTTCGGTGGCGGTGGCGATCAGGGTGTTCATGTCGGTGATGCGCACCACGGCACCATTGATGGTCTCGATACTGGTACCGGCATCCCGCGCCAGACCGACACTCTCCTGCATCTGGTGACGACTCAGCTGCATGGCGTTGCCCGCCTCGGCAGCGCGGCTCTGCAAGAGCTCGATCATCTTGCTGATCTCGGCGGTCGAGTCCTGGGTACGCTGGGCCAATGAACGCACTTCATCCGCAACGACCGCAAAACCACGACCCTGCTCACCGGCACGGGCCGCTTCGATGGCGGCGTTAAGGGCCAGCAGGTTGGTCTGGCCGGCGATATCGCGGATCACATCCAGCACCACGCTGATGTTGGCGCTGTCGGCCTCCAGCTGCTGCACTACTGTGCCCGCCTGTTCAATCTTGACCGACACCTCTTCGATGCTGGCAATGGAGCTGCGTACCACTTCGCTGCCGGCAGCGGAGGTGCGGGAGGCATCCTTGGCGGCGCTCATGGCATCCGTGGTGTTGCGGGCCACTTCATTGACGGTGGACTGCATCTCGTTCATGGCGGTCGCCACCTGGGAGACTTCGTTCTGCTGGATGGCCATGCCGCTAGCAGACTGGCTGGAGATGGCGCTCACCTCCTCCACTGCGCTGCTGAGTTGGCTCACGGAGCCGGCGATCTCGCTCACCAGATCGGAGAGGGAGCCCTGCATCCGGTTGATGGCTGAGCCCAGCTGACCCAGTTCATCACGGTTGAAACGGTTGTCACGGATCCACTGCTGCAGTTCGCCCTGACCCAGATCGCCATTGGCAATACGTTGGGCCTGACGGGCCAGCATGATCAGCGGGTCGCGGATCTGGCGGGTCAGTACCACGGAGAGCACCACCACAAGGATCAAACCGATCACCAGTGCGATGGTGACGCTCAGGTTGGCGGATTGGTAAGAGGCGACAATGTCACTGCGGGATTCAGAGGCATAACCATGGTTAATCTGAATAAGGGAGGCCACTGACTTGCTCAGCGCGGTGTAAAGGGGAACCCCCTCCTCAAGGAAGATGCGTTGGGCTTCGGCAAGCTGATCGCTGTCTTGCAGCTGTTGGACTCGCTGGTGCAGGGCGACGTAACGATCCCAGTCAGATTTCACCGTATCGAAGGTACGGCGCTCCGCCACATCCTCAGGCCAGATCGTCTTGTCATGGGCAATCAGCTGCTGCGCGATCGAGTTAAGCTGCTGACTGGCAATATTCCGATATTCAGCCCTTTTCAGCGGCTCGGCGGCCACCACGAAATAACCCAGCTCATAACGACGCAACTCACCGAGAGAATCCCCGATCGCACTGGTGCGATTAACCGCTGGCAAGATACTGTCGGTAAACCGGATGGCAACATCATTCATATTGCCAAACTGGACAAGGGCAAAACCGCCGATAAAGGCGACCATCAAACCGAGCACGGCAAAGCCGGCGGTGAGTTTTTTACCTATGGTCATGGTACTGGTATTCATGGGATATCCTGGTGGTCGTTAAATTCGTAGCACTCGTCCGGTTCACGCCCTCCTGGCATGAACTATCTGGCCACCTGTTCAGTGGCGCACCATCCAACCTTGATGAATATCTCTGAATTCCATGAGCGGCAGCGAGAGCCGTGAGGGGGCGCTAGAGTAACCGGATTGTGATGGTTCGGAAAGAGTCTGCCCGGTTACTTTTTGTAAGGTGAAAACGAGGTTTTTTTCGTGTTCGATTAAATATACCGCTCAGATGAATAAATCGAAAAAAATGCATAACGTTTGCATAAGGCAAGCCGAGCAGGTCAAGCCGTTGCAGGCCGCCACTCTCATCCGGAACCAATGAAAAACGCCAGCAATAGCTGCTGGCGTCTCGTTTATTCAGCAAGGCGGTTACAAAACAACCGCCATCTTATCCGCGCAGGCCACCCAGAAATTCGGTCCGGGTATCGGGCTGGGTCTTGAACACCCCGCCGAGGGAGGTGGTGGTGGTATAGGAAGTGGAGTCCATCACTCCGCGCGCCTTGACACAGTAGTGGGTCGCCTTGATGCTGATGGCCACATCCTTGGTGCCGAGCAGGGTCTGCAGCGCCAGCAGGATCTGCTGGGTCAGCCGCTCCTGCACCTGGGGACGGCGAGCGAAGAACTGCACGATGCGGTTGATCTTCGACAGGCCAATCACCTTGCCACGAGGGATATAGGCCACATGGGCCATCCCGTCGATGGTGACGAAGTGGTGTTCGCAGGTGCTGGTGAGGCTGATGTCCCGCACCATGATCATCTCGTCCACCTGCATCTTGTTCTCGATCACCGTCACCTTGGGGAAGGTGGAGTAATCGAGTCCGGAGAAAATCTCGTTGACGTACATCTTGGCGATGCGGTGCGGCGTCTCAGCCAGACTGTCATCGGTCAGATCGAGCCCCAGCGTCTCCATGATGGAGCGCATATGGCCTTCGATCTTCTCCCGCTTCTGCTGGCTGTTCAGCTCGTTGGCAACCAGGGGGGTTTCCAGTCCCTGGGCCTCGAGGGCCGCCCTGACCAGCAAGGCTTCCTGACTCAGTGTTGTCATTCTCTTCTCTCCCATGCTCAGGGACGTCGGGGCCGCCACGCTGGCCACCCCAAGCTTGATGATTGTAAGGCGGCATAGTAAACGGCCATTGCCGCCAATATTCAAGTCAACTTGCGTCCGTCATCATACTTTATGACCATAGCCCGACTTTTACCGCCCCATCCGCTGCCCATCCCCGGCAATTTTTGTGATAATCCCGCCTTCAATCATCACAAGAGGTCATGACGATGGGATTTGATACCAGCGGACTACTGCCGTTAAGCGATGCCCTGCAAGGAATGCTGGAGCAACTGGCCTGCTGTTGCGACAGCGAGCAACTGCCCCTGCCAGAGGCCCTTGGCCGGATCCTTGCCAGCGACATCGCCTCTCCCCTCGCCGTGCCCCCGTTCGACAACTCCGCCATGGACGGTTACGCCGTGCGCCTGGCCGATCTCGCCGCCGGCATCCCGCTCATCATGGCGGGCAAAGCCTTTGCCGGTCAGCCCTATCAGGGCGAATGGCCCGCCGGCCACTGCGTGCGGATCATGACCGGTGCCCCGGTTCCCGCAGGGACAGATGCAGTGGTGATGCAGGAAGAAACGCAGGCCGACGGCGATCGGATCACTTTTCTGGCACAGCCCGAACCGGGCCAGAATATCCGCCGCGCCGGCAGCGATATCGGCAAGGGGGCCTGTGTGTTGCAAGCTGGCACCCGCCTTACCCCGCGCGAGATGCCGCTGCTGGCCTCCCTCGGCATCGCGACCGTGCCGGTACGCCGACCGCTGAAAGTGGCTATTTTCAGCACAGGTGACGAGCTCAAGCCGGTTGGCACCCCGCTGGCCCACGGCGACATCTACGACTCCAACCGCTACGGCGTGCGGGCCATGCTGGCGCGGCTGGGCTGCGACTGCCTCGACCTTGGCATCATCCCGGATGATCCCGCCCAGCTGCGTGCCGCATTTATCCGCGCTGATGAAGAGGCCGATGTGCTGATCACCACCGGCGGCGTTTCGGTAGGGGAAGCGGACTTCACCAAACAGCTGCTGGACGAGCTCGGCGAGATCGGCTTCTGGAAGCTGGCCATCAAGCCGGGCAAGCCATTTGCCTTCGGCCGCCTGCCCCGCGCCTGGTTCTTCGGCCTGCCGGGCAACCCGGTCTCCGCCATGGTTACCTTCGATCAGCTGGTGCAACCGGCGCTGGCCAAGCTCGCAGGCCAGCAGTTCGAGCGCCCACTCCAGCTGCAAGCCATTGCGGCCGAGCCACTCAAAAAGAGCCCGGGCCGACTCGACTTCCAGCGCGGCGTGCTGAGCCAGGGGCCAAACGGTCTCGAGGTGCGCAGCACCGGCTCGCAGGACTCCGCCGTGTTCAGCTCCCTGTCGCGGGCCAACTGCTACATCGTCCTCGAACGGGAACGGGGTCGCGTTGCCGCGGGCGAGACGGTGACCGTCGAGCCATTCGGAGGATTGCTGCTGTGAGCGAGATCCTCTGCGACGCCGAACTGCTGCGCTACAACCGCCAGATCATCCTCAAATCCTTCGACTTCGAGGGACAAGAGGCGCTCAAACTAGCCAAGGTGCTGGTGATCGGCGCCGGTGGCCTTGGCTGCGCTGCAAGCCAGTATCTGGCGGTGGCCGGGGTTGGCCAGCTCACCCTGGTCGATTTCGACAAGGTGGAGCTCTCTAACCTGCAGCGTCAGGTGCTACACAACGATGAGCGAATTGGCCACGACAAAGTAGACTCAGCAGCGCAATCGCTGCGCGCCCTCAATCCCTGGCTCAAGGTGGAGACCCACGCTGCCGTGGCCGATGAGGCGCTGCTCGATACCCAGCTGCCCCGACATCAGCTGGTGCTCGATTGCACCGACAACCTGGCCATTCGCAACCTGCTCAACCAAAAGGCGCGCCAGCACAGGGTACTGCTGGTCAGTGGTGCCGCAATCCGGCTGGAGGGTCAGCTGTGCAGCTTCACCTGGCAGGAAGATGAACCCTGCTACGCCTGCCTCAGCGCCCTGTTTGGCGAGCAGGCCCTCACCTGTGTCGAGGCGGGAGTGCTCGCCCCCGTGGTGGGATTGGTGGGCAGCCTGCAAGCGCTCGAAGCCATCAAGCTGCTGGCGGGCATGGGCAAAAGCTACAGCGGCCGCCTGCTGATGATCGATGGCCTGAGCGGCACCTTCCGCGAGATGAAGCTGCCCAAACGCCCCGACTGCCCCGTCTGTTCCCATCCTTGACGCAAACGGGATCAAAAAAAGCCGAACCCTGTGGTTCGGCTTTTTGGTATCTGCGCCTAACAACCCCTTTCTCAATGGGTCGTGAGGATCCGTTGCAACAGGTGATTAAAGCCCGAGGGGTCTTCCGCAGGCCAGGCGTGGTGGCCGTTGGGGGTGTGGATGGTGGCGTTGGGCAAGGCGGCAAACTGCTCTACCCGTTTGGCCAGCGGCAGGTAGTCGTGACTGGTGGAGATGATGGCCACCGGCTGCCAGATGGCGCCGAGCCGGGCGCGTACCGACCAGCCGGGTAGCGCCTCCAGCAGCGCCTTGTAGGTTTTCTTTTTATTGCGCACGAAACGCAGCCGGAAGGTGTGGCGCACCTGAGCCAGCTCCGGGCCGGGAAAAAGCTCGCGCCCCAGCCACCAGGCGAGCGGCCGCATGCCAAACCAGCGCAGCCACTTGAGGCGCTGGGCGTAACGCTCCTGCTCTTTGGGGGTCTCTAGCAGAAACTCGCTAACACCGTTGACCAGCACCAGCCCCTGCACCTTGTGGGGCAGTTGCAGCGCCAGCTCCAGCGCCACCATGGCCCCGAGCGACAATCCCACCACCCAGGCGGGTTCTTGCTGTGCATCGAGCCAGTTCACCACATCGGCTGCCAGGGTCGCCACATCGAACGGCCCCTCCTGCATGCTCTGGCCGTGGCCGCGCAAGTCCAGCGCCACCACCCGGTACTGTTCGGAAAACCGTTCGATCTGCGCCTGCCAGTCGAGGCTGGAGGAGCCCAGCCCGTGCAGCAGCAACAGTAAGGGGCCCTCTCCCGCACTGCGCAGGGCAAGACCGTTGGATTTGATCACCTGATTGCGGCGCATCAGTTCATTGCCTCTCGACTCATCACCTGAACCATCTCTCGTTGTTATATTGCCCGTGGCCATCCTGCCACGTTATCAGCACGGCGCCCAATCAGCCTTCGCTGACCAAACTCACCGCCTTGATGTAAGCGTAGATCTGCTGCTCCGGCACCAGCGCCAGCCGCCTGGCGGAGCGGCTGGTGATCCGGGCCAGCAGTATCTGCTCACCCAGCGCCAACTGCAACAGGGTCTGGCCGGGGCGCACCTCGCGCACCGCCAGCAGACGGGTGACGAGACAGTTGGAAAGGCTGGAGTGCTCGATGGGGGCGGTGGCGATCACCACATCGCGCCCGGCCACCTTGATCTGCAGGGGCCCCCCCTCGTCCGGCACATGAGTCATGGTGACACGCAAGTGTTGCTCACCAAGCTGCAGAGTCGCCATCTGCTCGTCATTATCGTAGTGAGAGAGGGTCGCCGTCAGCATCACCCCGGCATCGTCGCGACTGGCAAGCGAAAGGTCGGTACGGGCGAAGATCTCGCTCGGTCGACCTTGCGCCTCCACCCTGCCACCTTCCAGCAGCACCAGCTGATCGCAGAGCAGGCTCACCTCCTCCATGGCGTGGCTAACGAAGATCATCGGGATACCGCTCTCCTGCTGCAACCCCTTGAGCACATGGGCCTGATGGATGCGGCTGCGCCGATCGAGCGCCGAGAAAGGCTCATCGAGCAGCAGCAGATCAGGCTCGGCCAGCAGCGCCCGCCCCAATGCTACCCGCTGGCGTTGGCCGCCAGAAAGCGCATGGGCAGGCTGCCCCAGCAGATCGGCAAAACCGAGTCGCACCGCCAGCGCTTCGGGCTGCCAGCGCCCTCGCCCCTTGCGGGCCGCCAGTTGCAGATTGCCAAGCACCGTCAGATGGGGGAAGAGGCGCGAGTCCTGAAACACCAATCCGATCCGGCGCGCTTCGGGCAGAAGTTGAGCATACTCCCGATCGCGCCACCGCAAGCGATCCCTACTTCGGCGATCGAGTCCGGCGATGATGCGCAGCAGTGTGCTCTTGCCGCAGCCGGAGGGGCCGAACAGGCCGAGGATCCCCCCCAGCTCGAGGGTCAGTGCGCAGTCGAGGGTAAAAGGGCCAAACTCGCGCCGGACATGGAGGTTCAGGACATGGCTGCACGAGGCATTGCTTGGCGAAGAAATAGTGGCTGGCTGATTCATCCAAACACTCTCCGCTGTCTGCGCTGCAGCACCCCGTAGACCAGCACTAGCATCACCAGCGAGAAGGCCATCAGGCCGCCCGCCAGAATATGGGCGTTCTGGTAATCCATCGCCTCCACATGATCAAACAGGGCTATCGAAAGCACCTGGGTCTCGCCGGGGATATTGCCGCCAATCATCAGCACCACCCCGAACTCCCCCAGGGTGTGAGCAAAGCCCAGCGCCGCCGCCATCACGAAGCTGGGCAGGGTCATCGGCAAGATGATGTGAAAGAAGCGCTCCAGCGGGCCGAGCCCCAGGGTAGCGGCAGCCTCCAGCTCCTTGTTACCCATGTTGACGAAGGCGGAGGTGAGCGGCTGCACCACAAACGGCAGCGAATAGAGGATGGAGGCAAACAGCAGGCCGAGAAAGCTGAAGGCGAGCGGGGCGCCAAAGGTGTCGCGCCACCAGGCGCCGAAACCATATTCGGGGGAGAAGGCGAGTAGCAGATAAAAACCCAGTACCGTGGGAGGCAGCACCAACGGCAGTGCCACCAGCGCCTCCACCAGCGGCCGCAGCCGGTTCTGACTGCGCGACAGCCACCAGGCCAGCGGCGGTGCCAGCAACAGCAAAATCGCTGTGGTGCAGGCCGCAAGCTTCAGTGTGAGCCAGACCGCCAGCAGATCCCCTTCACTCATTGCCGACCTCCCGGTTGATAAATGCCCCCAACGGCATGGTATCCATCCTTATTGCAAAGAGTGGCCGACCCGAAGGCCGACCACTCAGGGTATCGCATCAGGCCCATCCCCTTATTGGGGCAAGGCATAACCCGCCGCCTTGATCTGCGCCTGACCCGGCCCCTTGAGCCAGGCGACCAGAGCCTCGACCGCGGCGCCTTTCTTCAATACCAGCCCCTGCTGCTCGATGGGGGGATAGAAGCTCGCAGGCACTGCCCAGGCTTCGCCAGTCTTGCCCGCTTCCACCAGATTGGCCCAGGCGACAAAGCCCAGTTCAGCATTGCCGGTGTCGACAAATTGCCAGGTCTGGCCGATGTTGGCGCCGGTCAGCAACCGGTACTGCTTGGGATCGATCTTGAGATGGGTGAGGGTCGCCATGGCGGCCGCACCATAGGGGGCGGTGCGGGCATTGGCGATGGCGAGGTTGCCTTTCCAGCTGCGCAGGGTCGCTTCGTCAGGGGCCGGGCCCCCCTTCTTCCACAGCCCCAGCTGGCCGATGGCGTAGGTGAAGCGATCGCTCCCCTTGCCCTCTTTTTCCAGCTTCTCGGGGGTCGCCGCATCGGCGGAGAGGAAGAGATCGAACGGTGCGCCGTGACTGATCTGGGTGTAGAGCACCCCGGTGGCGGCAGACGAGATGGCCAAGGTATGGCCGGTCTTGGCGGTGAACTCCTTGCCAATACGATCTATGGAGCCCTTGAAGTTGGCCGCCACGGCCACTTTCACTTCATCGGCCTGCACGGCACCAGTATGCAAGGTGGCGGCGCAGACGCCGGCGATGACAACAGATAACAGCGGTTTCATTCCCTTTCTCCTGATGGGGCCCGCACATCCGCGCCCCTTGGCGGGGCCGTGGTTCCCGTTGAACCTGCGCCCCTCGTGATGAACAGGTAGGTCAGGCTTGCCAGCGGGCAGCGGCGGCGTTGTCGCTCTCCTTGGCCTCGACCCAGCGTTGCACACCCTCGGCGGTCAGCTCTTTTTTCCAGAACGGCGCCCGGGTTTTCAAGAAATCCATGATGAAGTGACAGGCATCAAAGGCGGCGTCGCGGTGGGCACTGCTCACCGCCACCAGCACGATCTGATCGCCAAGCCACAACTCGCCGATACGATGAATGAGGGTACACTCCTGCAGCGGCCAGCGGCGACGGGCCTCCTGCACGATATCGGCCAGCGCCTTCTCGGTCATGCCGGGGTAGTGCTCGAGGGCCAACCCCTTCACCTCCTCCCCCTGATTGAAGTCGCGAACCTTGCCAACGAAGGTGACGATGGCGCCACTGTCGGGGCGGGTGGCGAGACGGGCATATTCGTCCGCCAGCGAGAAATCCTCCCGCTGGACCATAATGCGATCGGTCATGGTTGCCTCGCTCATCCTTAACCTCCGGTCACCGGCGGGAAGAAGGCCACCTCATCGCCATCATTGATGGGGGTATCGAGGGGCACCAAGGTCTGATTGACCGCGACCAAGAGCTTGCCGGCTTCCAGCGCCAGCGCCCACTTGTCGCCACGCTCACAGAGCGCCGCGCGCAGTTGTTCGGCGGTGGCGTAGTCGCACGGCAGGCTCAACTCGTCGCAGGCCACCAGCTCTCTTACTTGCGCAAAAAACAGTACCTTGATCATGCTTGTTCCCCGCTCGTTGAGCCCAACTGAAAATGGCCAGACTTGCCGCCTTTTTTCTCTACCAGCCGCACCTGTTCGATCACCATGTCCTTTTGTACCGCCTTGCACATGTCGTAGATGGTCAGCGCCGCTACCGACGCGGCGGTTAGCGCCTCCATCTCCACCCCGGTCTTGCCGGAGAGCTTGCAGAGAGTGCGGATATGCACCCGATTCTGCTCGGGCAGCGGCACTATCTCCACCTCGACTTTGGTCAAGGCCAGCGGATGGCAGAGGGGGATGAGATCGGAGGTCTTCTTGGCGGCCATGATGCCGGCGATACGGGCGGTGGCGAACACGTCACCCTTGTGGTGCTGGCCGCTCAGGATCAGCGCCAGCGTCTCGGGGGCCATGGCAACAAACGCCTCGGCGCGGGCTTCACGCTCGGTTACCTGCTTGTCGGTCACATCCACCATATGGGCATCGCCGCTCTGGTTCAGATGCGTCAGGTTGGGCTGGGTCTGCTTGGTATCTGTCTGGTTCATCGTTTGCTCTCAGAGGTGGGAGACAAAGTTGCACGGCTTGGTGCGGGCATCGAGCTGATCGCGGATCAGTTGCTCCCAACCCAGCTGGCAGGCGCCGGTGGAGCCGGGCAGACAGCAGATCAGGGTGCGATTGGCGAGTCCCGCCAGCGCACGGCTCTGCATGGCGGAGCCTTTAATCTCGGCAAAAGAGAGCTGACGGAACATCTCGCCAAAACCCTGTACGGTGCGCTCGAACAGCACACCGACCGCTTCCGGTACCCGGTTCTGTTCATTGAAGCCGGTACCGCCGTTAATCAGTACCACCTGCACCCCCTCATCGGCGATCCACTCGCTCACCCGCGCGCGGATGCGAAACAGGTTGTCCGGGCAGAGCGCCCGATCGGCCAGCTGATGGCCCGCGTCGGTAAGGGCCGAGACCAGATAGTCGCCCGAGCTGTCATCGGCGGCAGTGCGGCTGTCGGAAACCGTCAGCACGGCGATCTTGAGGGGAATAAATACGTTGTTTTTCTGTCCCATCGGGCAGCTCCTTGTGGCTATGGGCCGTCAACGAGGCAGGAAGAGAAGGGGTATGAGAGGCCAGCTGTCAGGGCGCAAAAACGGACGCAGACAGGGGTGACCAACTTGCTCAAGCGTGTGACGGCGGGCTGATTCTATCAAAGGTTTCACGAGATATGGGATTTAAAAGACACACAAATCTGATGCTTGTCCCATATATGAACAAAACGCAGGCCGGGCAAACCCGGCCTGTCGTCGCAGGATCAGAACCCTTTCACCCCGGTCATGTCGGGCAGCTGGTGAGCTATCCCCTTGTGACAATCGATACAGGTAGCCTGCCCCTCCTTGCCGAGGTTGGCAGAGTGCATCTGGACGGCACGCTGTCCTTGCAGGGAGAAGTCCATGTACTCGAAGTTGTGGCAGTTGCGGCACTCGCGCGAATCGCTCTCCTTCATCCGCTGCCACTCCCGCTCCGCCATCTCGCGTCGGTGTGCCTCGAACTTCTCGCGGGTATCCACCTTTCCGGTGATCATGCCCCACAGCTCCTTAGAAGCCTGCACCTTGCGGATGATCTTGTAGGTCCACTCATGGGGCACGTGGCAATCCGGGCAGCTGGCCCGTACACCGGAGCGGTTGGCGTAGTGGATGGTATCGCGATACTCCTCGAACACATTGTCTTTCATCTCGTGACAGCTGGTACAGAAGGCCTCGGTATTAGACGCTTCCATGGCGGTGTTGAAACCACCCCAGAAAATCACGCCGCCGAAGAAGCCCATCAGCAGAATGACCCAGAGAGCCGCCTTCGACGGTGACTTGAAGGTGGTCCACAGACGCTGCACAAAACCGGGTAATTTCATCTATGGGCTCCTTAGTTCAGCGCTTCAACAGGCTTGAAGGTATTTTCCACCAAGGGCTTGGCATCTGTTTGCGGCACGTGGCACTGCAAGCAGAAGTAACGACGGGGGGAGACTTCACCCAGCGTCATGCCATCGCGGGTCTCGAAGTGAGTCGGGCTGATCTTGGGTGCCTTCATGGCGCTGGCATTCTTGAAGCTGTGGCAGGCCAGGCACTTGTTGACCTTGGTATCCACTTCGTAGTTGCGAATGTCGTGGGGGATCAGCGGCGGCTGATGCATGTACTGGCGGTCGTAGGGCGCGCCATCCTTGCGGAAGTTTTTCAGCGGCGCAGCGGTGGAATCGGTCACCAGATCGGTGGCGCCCCGCTCGGACTTGAGGCCACCGGTACTGTTGGTGATCTCGGGGGCCGCTGCCATCAAGGATCCCGCCATCAGGCAGGCCAGCATTGCTCCAATCAGCTTTTTCATTATTTGTTCTCCGACGTTTTTTCTGCCTTGACGGCAAAACCTACAGTGATTTCAAAAACTTGTTCCGCGCAGACATCGATGCAGCGGCCACAGTTGGTACACTCCTGAGCCGCAATCAAGGGCTCGTGACCTCGCTTGGCACCATGAACAGGCCCGCGCAGGATGGGACGCTCCGGGCAGACCGCATAACAATCCATGCAGTTGTTGCACCGCTCGCGCCCCTTGGCAGAAATCTTGATAAATCCGACCCGGTTGACCAGGGCATAGAAGGCCCCCACCGGACAGAGATGACCGCACCAGCCCCGCTCAACTACGAAGAGATCGAACAGGAACAGCGCTGCAAGCAGGGCCCAGCCCGCCCCCATGCCAAACAGCAGACCGCGCATGGCCAGCGACACCGGATTGACCAGCTCCCACGCCATTACCCCGGCCACCGCTGGCACCACCAGCACCATGGCCAGCAGCCAGTAGCGGGTCGCACGGCTGAACTGGCCATTTCCCTTGAGGCCAAGACGCCCCCGGAGCCAGGCCGCCGCATCCGTGATGAGGTTGACCGGACAGACCCAGGAGCAGAACACTCGCCCCCCAACCAGCCAGTAACCGGCCAACACAATGGCAGCACCCAGCCAGAGGGTGGTGAGGGGCCAGTGGCCCGCCGCCAGCGACTGCAACAGCGTGAGGGGATCGGTCAGCGGCACCGTCTCCAGCAACAGCGAGCTGGAGAGGTTGCCCTTGAGGATCCAGATGCCCGCCAGCGGCCCCAGCAAAAACAGCCCGAGCACGCTGAACTGACTCAGCCGACGCAGCAACAGGAAGCGGTGGGAACGCCACCAACCCAGTTTGATGCGAGCCTCTTCCCCCGGATAACGACTCATAACCCCTCCGGTTTGCGGGTGGGCAGGGTGAGCCTGTCGCCGATGAGCGACTTGTTCCCCGCCTTGGCCTTCTCTTCCCAGCCGAGCCGGTAGTGATGACCCAGCTCACCTTTGGCGAGCTGGCGTGGCGCCACCTTGATGGCTGCCTCCTCCAGCACGCAGGCATGCTCGCACTTGCCACAGCCGGTACAGACATCGCTGTGTACCGTGGGCAGGAACATGGCGTGTTTGCCGGTACGCTGGTTATGCTGCAGCTCAAGAGTGATCGCCTTGTCAATCAGCGGGCAGACCCGATAACAGACATCGCAGCGCAGACCCAGATAGTTGAGACAGGTCTCGTGATCGATGAGCACTGCCACCCCCATCCGGGCCTGATCGATGTCGGTCATCTGCTGATCCAGCGCCCCGCTCGGACAGGCCACCACGCAAGGGATGTCATCACACATCTCGCAGGGCACGGCACGCGCCTTGAAATAGGGGGTGCCAGTGGTCACAGGGTCAAACAGCCGGGCGAGCTTGAGAGTGTCGTAGGGGCACGCCTCGACGCAGAGCCCGCAACGCACGCAGGCGCTGAGGAACTCTGTTTCATCGAGAGCGGCGGGCGGGCGCAGCGCCTGGGCAGGCACAGCTTGCGCCTGCTGGCGGGCCACGCCACCGAGCCCCACGCCAAGCAGGCCCACACCGCAGGCCCCCTTGGCCATGTCGGCCAGAAACTGGCGACGACTACGACTCATCTCGCACTCCCCCGCCTTAAGCCTTCATCACCTTGACGGCGCACTTCTTGTAATCGGTCTCTTTCGAGAGCGGATCGGTGGCATCCAGGGTCAGCTTGTTGACCAGCTGGCTGGCATCAAAGAAGGGCATGAAGACCAGTCCTTTCGGCGGACGGTTGCGACCACGGGTCTCGACACGGGTCTTCACCTCGCCACGGCGGGAGGAGACAATCACCTCTTCACCACGGCGCACGCCGCGAGCCTTGGCATCGTCCGGGTGCATGAAGAGCACCGCATCCGGGAAGGCGCGATAGAGTTCGGGCACCCGACGGGTCATGGTGCCGGTGTGCCAATGCTCCAGCACGCGACCGGTGGAGAGCCACAGATCGTACTCTTTATCGGGCGACTCGGCGGCGGGCTCGAACGGCAGGGCGAAGATGACCGCCTTGCCATCGGGCTTGCCATAGAAGCGCACTCCCTCGCCCGCTTTCACATAGGGGTCGAACCCTTCGCGATAGCGCCACAGGGTCTCTTTGCCATCTACCACAGGCCAGCGCAGACCGCGCGCTTCGTGGTACTGATCGAACGGTGCCAGATCGTGACCGTGGCCACGACCGAAGGTGGCGTACTCCTCGAACAAGCCCTTCTGGACGTAGAACCCGAAGTGCTCGGCTTCGTCGTTCAGCATCCCCTTGCTCTGCTCTTTCGGGAACTGGTTGACCTGACCGTTGGCATAGAGCACATCAAACAGGGTCTTTCCCTTCACTTCCGGCATCTTGGCAATCAGCTCAGCTGGCCACACCTCTTCCACCTTGAAGCGCTTGGAGAACTCCATCAGCTGCCACAGGTCGGACTTGGCCCCTTCTGGTGCCTTCACCTGCTGGTGCCAGAACTGGGTGCGGCGCTCTGCGTTGCCGTAGGCCCCCTCTTTCTCCACCCACATGGCGGTGGGCAGGATGAGGTCAGCGGCCTGGGCAGTGACGGTCGGGTACGGGTCAGAGACCACGATGAAGTTGCGCGGGTCGCGATAGCCAGGCAGGCGATCGGTATTCATGTTGGGGCCGGCCTGCATGTTGTTGTTGCACATCACCCAGTAGGCGTTGAGCTTGCCATCTTTGAGCATGCGATCCTGCAGCACGGCGTGGTAACCCACCTGCTCCGGGATGGTGCCTTCCGGCAGTTTCCATATCTGCTCGGCAATGGCGCGGTGCTTGGGCTCGGTCACCACCATGTCGGCAGGCAGACGGTGGGCAAAGGTGCCCACTTCCCGCGCGGTGCCGCAGGCAGAGGGCTGACCGGTCAGTGAGAAAGGACCATTACCCGGTTCGGAGATCTTGCCGGTCAGCAGGTGGATGTTGTAGCAGAGGTTGTTGGCCCAGACGCCACGGGTATGCTGGTTGAAACCCATGGTCCAGTAGGAGACCACCTTCTTGCTCGGGTCGGCATAGAGCTTGGCCAGCTTTTCCAGCTTCTCTTTGGAGACGCCGGAGAGCTTGGAGACCGACTCCACATCGTAATCCGCCACGAACTTGGCAAACTCCTCGAAGGTCATCGGAGTGGCATCGCCGCTGTCCGGGTTCTTCGCCTTCTGTTGCAGCGGATCGGTCGGGCGCAGGCCATAACCGATGTCGGTGACCCCCTTCTTGAACACGGTGTGCTTGTTGACGAAGTCCCAGTTCACCTTGTCGTTCTGGATGATGTAGTTGGCGACATAGTTGAGGATCGCCAGATCGGTCTGGGGGGTAAATACAATGCCGTTGTCCGCCAACTCGAAGCTGCGGTGCTCGAAGGTGGAGAGCACGTGCACCTGTACATCCGGATTGGAGAGACGACGATCGGACATCCGCGACCAGAGGATGGGGTGCATCTCGGCCATGTTGGAGCCCCACAGCACGAAGGCGTCGGCCTGCTCGATATCGTCATAGCAGCCCATCGGCTCATCCATACCGAAAGTACGCATGAAGCCGACAACCGCAGAGGCCATGCAATGGCGGGCATTGGGGTCAATGTTGTTGGAGCGGAAACCGGCCTTCATCAGCTTGGCGGCAGCATAGCCTTCCCAGACGGTCCACTGGCCGGAGCCGAACATGCCGACGGCGGTCGGCCCCTTCTCTTTCAGGGTCGCCTTGAACTTCTCGGCCATGATGTCGAACGCCTGATCCCAGCTGATGGGGGCGAAGTCGCCATCCTTGTCGAACTGGCCGTTCTTCATCCGCAGCATGGGCTGGGTCAGGCGATCCTGGCCGTACATGATCTTGGAGAGGAAGTAGCCCTTGATGCAGTTGAGGCCACGGTTGACCGGTGCATCGGGGTCGCCCTGAGTCGCTACAACCCGACCATCCTGAGAGCCCACCAGCACGGAGCAGCCGGTACCGCAGAAGCGGCAGGGAGCCTTATCCCAATGGATGGCTGTCTTGTCGGTACTGGTGATGAGATTGGCTGCCAGCGTGGGGGCACTGACACCGGCCACGGCTGCGGCAGCTGCCACCGCGTTGGCCTTCATAAAGTCGCGTCGACTCAGCTTCATGGCATATCCTCACATTGCTTATCGCGTAATAGTTGTCGAATCTGTCGAACGGGAGCCAGCCATCAGCGGTAGAGGGCACGCCCGGCATCCCATCACTCTTTTCAGTGATCGCCCAGTTCATCGAACTGGTGGTAAATCAGGGCGGCTGAGAGCACACCCGGCATCGCCTGTATCGCATCAATGGCCGCCATGATCGGTCGCTGGCTCGGACCTTCCAGGGTCACGACCAGCTTGCCCTCGTCACTGACGGCGTGGATCTCGGCCCCTTCCAAGGCGCCAATCTGCCCGGCGAGCTGATGGCGCAAGGGGGGCTGGGTCAGCACCACCAGACTCGATACATGGAACTCCTGATCCATTGTGGCTTCTGTGTCACACGGCTTCTGACTCATTCTGACTCCTGCTTGAGGGTGTACTGGCTCGCACCACCGGATGGGGCGGCTCGCCCGTCGACCTTGATGCTGCCAACCGGACAATCCTGCACACAGGCGCCGCAGCCGTTACAGCGATCCGGCTCGACCGTCGGGGTGGGCACGCGCCCCAGCACCGGAATAAAGCGAATGGCATTGGGCTCGCAGCTGTCCTGACAGCGCTGGCAGAACACCTGACCATTGGCCAGACAGTTGGCTTCGATATGGGCCTTATAGTGCCAGGGGGACTCGCTGGTCAGGCGAAACAGGGGCACCTTGCAGACCGTGACGCACTCGGTGCAGAAGGTGCACTCGCCACGCTGGAAATCGACCACCGGAAAACCGCCCTCGCCATTCACCAGGATCTGCTCCGGACAGGCGGCCAGACAATCCCCGCAGCGGGTGCAGTCGGCGACAAATGCCGACCAGTTGACTGACCAGGGCAACTGCACCGGCGGTTCGGCGGTTCTCAGCCGCCCCCGGAACAGGCCGCGGCGGGCAAGATCGATCTCATCCGGCATGTTGACTCCTGTTCTGGTGAAGAAGGGGACAGTACGAGTCCATGATTGGCATTCTTGATACCAATTATAAGAGTGGGTGTATATTGCGGCCCTGACAAGGTAAGGGATATACCACCAGGGAGATAAACAGGGGGGATTCTTGCGCCAGATCAAAGCCTTGCAGCGCAATAAAAATGGAGGTATCGGTTAAAATACCTCCATGTGAGGATTGCTATTTAATCGTTGGCGATTTTTTGCGGTTATCCGCCGATCGAGGCGAGATGAGGAGTGATGCCGGCATTGCCCTCATGGAGACGATGGGTGGCACTCTTGCCCGCCAGTGCCGCGCGAATGCGCTGTTGCAGCTCATCAGATTGCCCATCTGCGCCGAGCAGATCCCGCAGGTCAATGCCGTTGTCGCCAAACAGGCAAAGATGCAGCTTCCCCAGCGAGGAGACCCGCAGCCGGTTGCAACCGGCACAGAAATCCTTGCTATAGGGCATGATGAGCCCCACCCCACCTTGCGAATCAGGGTGCATAAAGACCTGCGCCGGACCGTCATCCGTGCCCCGCAACTGCTGCACCCAGCCGCTCTCCAGCAAGCGCTGTTTGATCTGTTCGCCGCTGACATGGTGGTCACGAAACAGGGTATCCATCTCGCCGGTCTGCATCAGCTCGATAAAGCGCAGCTCGATGGGCCTGTGCCTGATCCAGCCCAGAAAGGCATCGAGCTGGTAGTCGTTGAGCCCCTTGAGCAGCACCGCATTGATCTTCACCGATTTGAAACCGGCGGCCAGTGCTGCTTCGAGCCCCTCCATCACTTCGGCCAGCTTGTTCTCACCGGTGATCTGGTGAAACTGGCGCGGGTCGAGACTGTCGACACTGACATTCAGCGCATTGAGTCCTGCATCAAACCACTCCTGAGCCCGCTCCTTGAGGCGATAGCCGTTGGTAGTCATGGCGACCTTCTCGATACCCGGGGTAGAGGCAATCACCCTGACGATCTCGGTGAAATCGCGGCGCAGGGAGGGCTCGCCCCCCGTGATGCGCACCTTGCGGGTGCCCATGGCGGCAAAACCGCTGACCACACGGCGGATCTCGTCAATCGAGAGAAAGGGTTGACGCCCCGCTTTGTGACCTTCGGGGGGGCGATAGCCGTCAGGCAGGCAATAGGTGCAACGGAAATTGCACACATCGGTCACTGACAGACGCAAATAGTAAAAACGACGGGAAAAACCATCTTCAAGTGGCAACATAAACACCTTTCCAAATACGGGAGGCCAGGGCATTTCTTTCCTGACCCTTACAGCTCGAACGTCGGCTGACGGCTGGTTTCCCCCTATCGCTAGGACTTAGGCAAAACCGCTCGGAGTTCATCTAGTTTTTCGATGCTAACACAAGTTGGAGTACACTCCCACGCATCTTGCGGGGTCTTTATCACTATCCAGAGGTGCGCATCAGTATGGGAAAACGGTTCAGGGTCCATTCGGTCAGCAGTGCCATTGGCCGCGCCATGGTGTTGATCCTCTTCATGGCCAGCCTGATCGCGCTGGTCGCCATGGTCACCCTCTTCTACTCGGTACCCGATGCCAAGGCGATCAACCTCTCCGGTTCGCTGCGGATGCAGGCCTACCGGATGGCCTACGAAATCGAGCGGGGCGACAGCGTGCTGGGGCGCCTCTCCCAGTTTGAAGAGACACTTCATGCTGCGGAGCTACAGGAGACCCAACGCTGGATCACACCTGCCTCTCTGCGTCGCACCTATGGCGAGGTGCTCAGCCAATGGGAAGTAATGCGCCAGCACATTGAGGATCGTACCCCCAGACGCTACACCGATAACACCGAGCAGTTTGTGGCGGCCATCGACAATTTCGTCAATCAGATGCAATACCACGTGGAATTCAAGGTGCGGATGCTGGCACTTGCGGAGGGGCTCGGCCTGCTCGCCATCATCACCATCGCCTGGTTCACGGTGCGCTTCACCCGCCAGCAGGTGGTCGCCCCCCTAAACCAGCTGGTCTACTGCGCCCGCCAAATCCAGCGGCAGGATTTCGATCTTAAGCTGCCCGCCCACGGCGAAAACGAGCTGGGGGAGCTGTCGCGCGCCTTCGTCACCATGGCCGACGAGCTGGGCAAGCTCTATCGGGAGCTGGAAAACAAGGTGGAAGAGAAAACCGCCAAGCTGCAACAGGCCAATGACACCCTCTCGTTTCTCTACTCGACCGCCCAGAAGCTGCACGCTGCTCCACTCAGTACCCGTACCCTCATCAAACTGCTGGACCGCGCCGCCGCCCACCAGCATATCGACCATATCCGGCTGACCCGCTTCGAACACAACGCCATGCCGGTCTACATCTCGGGGCGCACCGGCTGGCCCGGCGATCTCGATGCGGTCGCCAGCTTCTATCTACAGATGGATGAACAGGAGTTCGGCCGCCTCGACATCATCAGTCAGCACCCTATCGACGAACGGTTGATCAAAAACTTCACTATGCTGCTGGCCCAAGTGCTGCACAAAGATCAGACCCTGCTGCAACAGCAACGACTGCTGTTGATGGAGGAGCGGGCGGTGATCGCACGAGAACTGCACGACTCGCTGGCGCAGGCCCTCTCCTATCTCAAGATCCAGTCCACCCTGCTCAAGCGCTCTTACGCCAAGGGGCAGCATGATAAGGCGCAGGAGGCGATGCTGCAGATCGACGAGGGGCTCAGCAATGCCTATACCCAATTGCGCGAGCTGCTCGGGACTTTCCGCCTCACCATAGGGGATGCCAATCTGGGGGAAGCAATCCGGGTAATGCTCGATCAGCTACAGCCCCAGACCCAGGCCGAGATCCGGTTCCATTACGGACTGGCCGACAACGACCTGGAGGCAGGCCAGCATATCCACATTTTGCAGCTGATCCGTGAGGCAGTACTCAATGCCATCAAACACGCCAACGCGCAAGTGATTGATGTTAGCTGTGAGACCCTCGCCAGTGGTAACATTGAGGTTCAAATTTCAGATGACGGTGTCGGGATCGGACTCGCCAGCTCGGCGATCAACCATTACGGTTTGAGCATCATGAACGAGCGAGCAAGCAAACTGCATGGACTGTTGACCATCAGCGAACAGCAGCCACAAGGCACCCGCGTGCATCTGACCTTTCCCACCAGTCTAACGAGAGACGCCTGATGGACGAGATGAAATACACTGTTCTGGTCGTAGACGACCATCCCCTCATGCGCAAAGGGATTGTGCAGCTGCTGGCTCTGGAAGATAACATGGAAGTGACCGGTGAAGCCTCCAACGGCACAGACGCCGTGGCACTGGCCAAAGAGTCCGAGCCGGATCTGATCCTGCTCGATCTCAACATGAAGGGGCTCTCCGGCCTCGACACCCTCAAGGCGCTGCGCGCTGAGGAGATCACCTCCCGGGTAGTGATCCTCACCGTATCCGATGCCCGTCAGGATGTGGTGGCCCTGCTCAAGGCGGGTGCCGATGGCTACCTGCTCAAGGATACCGAGCCTGACCTGCTGCTGGCCCAACTGGCAGACGTGATGACCGGCAAGCAGATCCTGAGCGAACCGCTGCGCCCCTATCTCGAAAACATCTACGAGCTGGATCACCTGCAGCAGAAGCTGGAAAGCTTAACGCGTCGCGAAATGCAAATCCTGCGCGAAATTGCAAAAGGCCTCTCCAACAAACAGGTCGCCTCGGTACTCCATATCTCCGAGGGAACGGTCAAGGTTCACGTGAAGAGCCTGCTGAAGAAACTCGAGGCGCAAAGCCGCGTGGAAGCGGCTGTCATGTATCTGGAGCAGCGCAACTAACGCCCTCCACCGCCCGAAAAGCCACCCTCCGGTGGCTTTTTTCATTCTCTGGCACAGTCGCTGCATTGTCATATTCAGCAACTACTCAATGGAGGATGGAACATGAAACTACAACCTTTGGCACTGTTCCCCTTGCCTTCCCACATACTGCCGGGCGGCAAGCTTCCTCTGCGTCTGTTCGAGCCACGCCACCTGCAGATGCTCAAGGAGTCATTCATCAACGATCAGGGCTTTGGCATCGTGATGGAAGAGTCGACCACCTCGGGACAATCCGGCCGCATTCTGCCGGTGGGCACCCGGGTCAAGGTGACCGACTTCTACACCCTCAATGATGGCCTGCTGGGTGTGACGGTGCTGGGACTGGAGCGCTTCTGCATCCACGAGATGGAAACAGACGAGATGGGCCTGCGTCGGGCCAAGGTGGAGATGCTGCCCAACTGGCCGAGCACCCACTCCGATTTCAACGACAAGCTGCTGGTCAATCGCCTGCGGGAAGTGTTCGAGCAGTATCCAGAGCTTGATGAACTCTATCCGGACAAGCGCTTTGAAGATGCCGCCTGGCTCTGCCAACGCTGGCTCGAGATATTGCCGATGCCGATTTATGAAAAGCAAATGCTGATTGCCAAACAAAACAGCGAAGCGGCCCGTAAATTCCTGCATCGCCTGATTTCACAATGACAAAAACAGCGTTGCAAAATGCAATTATTCCAACAATGAAAATGTGAAATTCGCATTTTGCGAGTGAGTAGGAACGCAGAACGCCATAACAAGAGAGAGCCGCTGCGCTAAACGGCCAAAATTGAACACAAAAGAGTCTAAAAAAGTTGGCACAGATTTTTCATATAGATTGATACAACCCGATTTATCCCGTGCTCTCTTCAGTATTTGCTGAAGAACTGGTCAACCCACAAAGTTGACCATTTTTTTTATCCGCGCGTCGGCAACCGCTGACCAAAGTGACGCTGCAAACACTCTCTCAGCCGCGACAAGGTGATGGGTTTGGCGAGAAAATCATCCATCCCCTGTTCCAAACAGCACGCCTTGTCCTCCGCCATGGCATTGGCGGTCAATGCAATGATGGGCATGGTGTAACCAAGCTCACGCAATCGTCTCGTCGCCTCCAGTCCATCCATCAGCGGCATCCGCATATCCATCAGGATCAGATCAGGTTGCTGCTCATCCACCTCTGCAAGAGCCTCAAGTCCGTTGGCTGCAAGCCGTACCTTTCTCACCATCTTCTGCAACATCAGCGACACCACCAGCTGGTTGACCGGACTGTCCTCCACCACCAGTACGTCCAGTGGCAACAAGGGCTGATCACTCTCCTCTCGCAGGGGTTGGCAATGGCAAGGCAGTGCCATGCCCGGCAGCTCGAACCAGAAACAGCTTCCCTTGCCCGGCTCACTCTTCAGGTGGATCTCTCCCCCCATCAGGGTCACCAGTCGCTTGCTGATGGCAAGGCCTAGCCCAGTACCGGAAAAGCGGCGAGTCGCAGAATTATCAACCTGGGAGAAGGGCTCAAACAAGGTGGGTAGATCTGCCCTGGCGATCCCTATCCCGGTATCGGAGACAGAGACCCGCAATCTCTCATCCTGCCAGCCCAGATGTAGATTAACCTCCCCCTGCTCGGTAAATTTGAGGGCGTTGTCCAGCAGATTGCCCATCACCTGAGAAAGGCGCATCGGATCCCCCTGCAACTCGGCAGGGACAGCCTCATCTACCCGATAGTTCAGTGCAATCCCCTTGGATTCAGCACGACTCTGCAAAGGGTCAATAATGGACTGGCATAACTGGATCGGTTGCAGGGTCTCGCAGCGAAACACCAGGGTTTGCGACTCGATTTTCGAAAAATCGAGCACGTCATCGATGATAGTCTGTAGCAATCGCGCCGAGTGGGTTGCGTGGCGTAGCAGTTGCTTCTGCTCGGGAGCCAGCTCGGCGTGCAGCACCAGGTCGAGCATCCCCAGCACTGCATTCATGGGGGAGCGGATCTCGTGGGTCATCATGGCGAGAAACTGGGATTTGGCACGGTTGGCCGCTTCTGCATCATCCCGTGCGCGGGCCAGCTCCTCTTCACGGCGGATCTGGTGGCTGATATCACGTGCGGTACCACGATATCCGGTAAAAGTCCCTTCATGATCAAAACAGGGTTCGGCACTCACCTCCATCCAGCGTGGGCCATCGAGCATCGCAACCTGCATGCGTACAGCCCGGACCGGTTTACGCTTCTCCAATAGTTCAAGATATACCTGTGACTCGGTGCTCTGCTTGTTGCAAACATAGTCATAGAGGGTTGGCCGGGTCGCCAGCGGGGTCATATCGTCAAGGTAACCTGGCTCGGAAGCATAGCTGAGCCGATGTTCGGCATCCGTCTCCCAGAACCAGTCGGAGGCCATGGCGGCAAAACTGCGAAAACGGCGTTCACTGGCCTGCAGCGCCTCGGTTTTCACTGCGACCTGTTCTTGCAAACGGGCCCGATAGGTGATGTTGACCAATGCCTGGGCGATAAGCGGACGGCAACGCTCCATGGCGGCCTTGCTGGTGAGATCAAATGTGCCCGCCCGGGCGTGGCGGCAGATGAGGGTGGCGGTAAAACCGGGAGCCTGCAGCCCGGTCAGCATTACGCTGGCCCAGCCCGGCTCGCTAGCCAGCGGCGCCAGCTCAGGCAGCTGGGAAGGATCGTAAATCACCAGAGTTTCACCCGCTATGGCGCGGGCAAATGCCGGGGTCATGAGCCAGTTGCGGGCAGAGCGCATCGGCTCGGTACTGAGGTGGGTAACGCCTTGCTCGCCACTCCAGGCCACCACATCTGCGTGCTCAAAGCCGATAAAGGGTTTGAGCACTTGAATAAGGCTCTCCAGCACCTGCTCCAGCGTTTTGGCATCAGCTAATGTAGCTACCCCTTTCAACAGGGTATGGGATTCATGGCGATACTTGGCCTCGCGCTCACGACAACGCATAAGGTCGACCAGAGTCGTCTGCAGTTTGTCACCAAGCGCTTCCAGTTCACTGTTGCCAATCATCTTGTATCCTGCTCTGCTCAACTGGTCAGAAAGATCACACTCGATACCATCAGATTGCCATGGGCGAGCTCACCATGAGGCAAGCGCCCCTGTTCACCGAATGTAAAGGGAGTAATAAACGGAACTTTGCCAAGACGTGCCTGACTTTGTTCAACAAACTGGCACAACATATCACCTAGCGCCAAACGGCAACCAGCACAAAAGATAATAAGCGCGCCTATCGGCAGCAGCTCGGCATCGACACCATAGGCAGGTTCGATCCGAATAGCGTTAAGGCTGCGCTGCAACAGCCCCTCCTGGCTGCTGTACATCAGCAGCAGGCGCTCCCCTTGCACCACATCGGTAAAAAGCCGCAGCCCCCCCTGTTCGGTCACCGCCTCGGGATGGGAGAGCTTGTAGTAAGGAATGCCATCAAGAGCCCCCACCTGACGGGCCAGCGGGGTGAGCGTGGTCTCCCGCAAAATCGCCCCCACCGGCCAGGACTGCTCACGCCCGCACCAGCGGGCATAGACCTCAGCGGCGGGCAGGTGATCGATGGTGAGTACCTCCCGCCCATCACAGGCGGTGATCTCGCCGCTGAACTCGGCAGGCACGTAACCGGAGTGAAACTGAAAGGCCAGCTGGCAATCGGGATAGAGCACCGCCAGACCGATGCCATCCTGAGCCACCGCCTCATCCCAGCAGAGCTGCCAGTCACCGCTGACGCTGCTATCTGCCGCGGACCCACCGACCACCGGCACCGAGGCACCGAGTTCGGCCTCGATACCGGCCAGCAACCCCTCTTCCTTGCCGGGACTGGCATGAAACAGGATCAACTGGGGCAGCTCGCCCGGCCGACCACAGTCGCTCATGGCTCGGCGCAGCAACTGCCGCACATCCACCCCGTCACCGCTGGCACCGGCTACCCCGAAGGCCCCTTTCTCGTCATACAGAGCCGCCACCGCCAGCCCATATCCGTCTCGGGCGTGGTGTCCCATCTCGGTCATGACACCACCGCAAGAGCTGCAACCCAACAGACGGGTCGTCGGGAACTGGCATTTGAGCGCTTCGCGCAGTATCGCCCCGTCATGGGCTTGGGTAAAATAGAGTAACAGCAGGGAGGGGGCCTGATCGGCATGGTGGCGCAGCTGCGCGCAGATATCTTGGGCCGCCAGCGATGAATTCTGGGCGAGGGAGTGAACGGTCAGAAATTTCAACACCATCTCCTTGTTTTATCGAATGGCAGCCTCAAGCAAAAATCATACCTTTATCAAACAATTATCTCGCTTCGCTTGCTAACATAGCGGTCAACTGAGACCAATAACAGGACGCCCATATGTGGCAAAAAAACATCAATGACTTCGATCGGGTCGTTGCCATCGGTGGTGGCCACGGCATGGGACGAGTGCTTTCGTCCCTCTCGTTTCTCGGTCAACGGCTCACCGGCATCGTCACCACCACAGATGATGGTGGCTCGACCGGACGCCTGCGCAAGAGTCAGGAGTGCATCGCTTGGGGCGATCTGCGCAACTGCCTGAACCAGCTGGTGACCGATCCCAGCATCGGCAGCCTGTTGTTCGAATACCGCTTCGCCGGCAAAGGCGAGCTGGCGGGCCACAACCTTGGCAACCTGATGCTGCTGGCGCTCGATAATCTCTGTGTCCGTCCTCTTGATGCTATCAAGCTGATCAGTGACATGCTCAAAATCGAGTCACAATTGCTACCCATGTCTGAATTTCCCACCGATCTCTGCGCCCATATGGAGTGTGGCACCCAGATCCTGGGAGAGGTATCCATCGATCAACTGGCAACACCGCCTCTCTCCCTCGGCCTGATGCCGGAGGTGCAAGCGACCCGCGAAGCGGTGCTGGCACTGCAGCAGGCGGACATGATCATTCTTGGGCCGGGCAGTTTTCTCACTTCCATCATGCCACCACTGCTGCTGGCCGAGATCACCCAGGCCATCAACGAGAGCAGCGCCATGCTGGTCTTCGTCTGTAATTTGGTGGCGGAAAACGGCCCTGCCAGCCAACTTGATCTGATGAGTCAGTGTCGCTGGCTGGAGTCTCGGGTCGGCCAGGGTCGGCTGGATGCCATCTTGGCACCACAGGGCTCGAGTGATGCGGGGGACTGGCAAGGGCGAGTGATCGAAGCCGAGCTGGGCGAGCTTGAGCTGCCCCATCGGCACGATCGGTTGAAGCTGAAACTGGCGTTGGACCGAATCATCCAGCAACTGCTCAACCAGCGTTAGGCAACGGTCACGGCGCCCCGGCACCCCTGCATGGCGCCGTTACTGATAATCAGCAAGAAACGCGATCACCTGGGGCAAGGAGGCCTCCAGCAGTTGCAACTGGCGCTCTGCCTCGGCCACATCGGCCTGTTTGCTGGCCATCTCCAGCGCCATCACCTGCTGATAACTCGGTATGGCGCCATAGCTGCCACAGGATGATTTCATGCTGTGCGCCACCCGAGCCAAAGCCTCCCACTCCCCCTGCTCATAGAGGGGTCTGAGCTGACTCAGCTGCTCGCCCACCTCTTCAATAAAGACTGCGATGACCACGGGCAGCATATCCTGACCGATATCCTCTGCCAGCTGCTGCAACACCTTGCGATCCACCCACTCCATGCGAGGCTCCTCCAGAACGGTATTCAAACAGACCATACTATAGATAGTTTTCGATGTCGTGGCTCACGACCAAGCAGTGAGGGAGCACCCGATTGGATGGCTCAGGGAATAAAGTGGCAAAAAATGTGATCAGTATCGAAATAGCGATGCTGAAACGCCCCTCAAGACAACAACTTGATTGCCAAAAATTAACAATCGATCAACACTCGATGCCGTCAGAGTGATGATGCTCAGCAACACCTCTCATCCCTTTTGCCTTTTATGGCTGCTGCGAAGAACCAGGGTAGGTATCTACCCTGGTATTTTTTTATCTTGCCCAAGCGCAACCCGATTGGTCGCCACCCGCTCCCCCATGCGAAACAGATTGAATTCGCCGGGCGCCATTTTGACCCAATTCTCATTGCCGGTCAGCGGACGGGTGGTGATCAGGGTCACCACATCGTTGGGGGTGGTCTCGCTTTGAAAGTCGATCACCACCTCCTCATCCAGCAGGCTCGCCTCGCCAAATGGCGCACAACGGGTCAGCCAGTGCAGGTTGTTGGTGCAGTAGCTCATCACATACTCCCCGTCCGAGAGCAGCATGTTGAATACCCCGAACGCTCTGAGCTCGTCACACAAGGTGGCGAGATAGCGAAACATGGCGGGAAAGTTGGCCGGACGCTTGGGATATTTTTGCTCCAGCCGGTCGAGCAGCCAGCAGAAGGCGTGCTCGCTGTCGGTATCCCCTACCGGACGGTGGCGACCGGTTGGCAGCTTCTTGTAACCGGTCAGCTGACCGTTGTGAGCGAAGGTCCAGTAACGGCCCCACAGCTCACGGGTAAAGGGGTGGGTATTTTCCAGCGACACGCAGCCACGGTTGGCCTGCCGAATGTGGCTGACCACGGCGCAGCTCTTGATGGGCAGCGCCTGTACCAGTCTGGCGATGGGAGATTGGGCACTGGGCTCGGGATCCTTGAAGGTGCGAAAGCCCTTCCCCTCGTAGAAGGTGATCCCCCAGCCATCCTTGTGGGGCCCTGTCTTGCCGCCGCGCAGCATCAACCCGGTAAAGCTGAAGCAGATATCGGTCGGCACATTGGCACTCATGCCGAGCAGTTCGCACATATCCGGCAGACTCCTTTCATGATTTGGCTTGTGTCATGTTCGACCAGCACACTGGTTCGACAGACAGCAGGGGAAGGCGCAATTCCTTCCCCTGTGGCAGCAACCGGTCGATGACAAAACATCAACCTGTGATGCCCTTGTCCGGTAGCGTGGCCTGATTACTTGGCCATCTCTTTTTCGACCAGCTGGATCAGGATGTGGATCACCTTGATGTGCACTTCCTGAATACGGTCGGCATAGCCAAAGTGCGGAACCCGGATCTCGACATCCGCCAGGCCTGCCATCTTGCCGCCATCCTTGCCGGTCAGAGCGATCACTTTCATCCCTTTGGCGCGGGCAGCCTCGATGGCTTTCAGGATATTGCCGGAGTTGCCGCTGGTGGAGATACCAAGCAGCACGTCGCCACGGCGGCCGACCGCTTCTACGTAACGGGAGAAGACATAGTCATAGCCAAAGTCGTTGGAGACGCAGGAGAGGTGGCTCGGATCGGAGATGGCGATACCGGCGTAACCCGGGCGGTTCTCGCGATAGCGACCGGTCAGCTCTTCGGCAAAGTGCATGGCGTCACAGTGGGAACCACCGTTGCCACAAGAGAGCACCTTGCCCTCTTCCTTGAAAGAGTCAGCCAGCAGTTTGGCGGCCGCTTCGATGTTTTTCAGGTTCTGCTCATCAGCCAGGAAGGCCTGCAGCACGCTGGCAGCTTCGGTCAGTTCATTGCGGATCAATTCTTGGTACATGATGTCTCTTCCACTGTTTTTAGTGTGCGTGTAGATCGCGGCTATTCTCGCACAAGCGAATCGCACAGTCGCCCCCCTGCGAGCCACAGCGCTGGCGGCGCGTGAGCGTTATGGGGATCACAGAGAGAAGGTAATGAAGATGTAAACAGCTTGATAACTTTGTGCGTATGAATTACAACAGGGGCCATATCCAACAGGTCAGACCTCTGGATGAGTTACACCAAGTTGGCACATTTATACACGCAAGGAGCAAGCAATGACGACGACCCTCACTCTGCTCGGGGTGATCCTGGTTATCGGAGCCCTGGCCTATCGCCGGGCATCCCTGTTCATCTCCACCCTGGTCACCGGCGCCGCCCTGGCGCTTGGCGCCATCTATGGTCATGTGCCCTTGCTGGTATGGGCGCTGTTCGCGGTGATCGCCATCCCGCTCAATCTGGTGGAGTTTCGCCGCAATCAAATAACCAAGCCGCTGTTCAAGATCTACAAATCGATCATGCCGGAGATGTCCCGCACCGAAAAAGAGGCGATTGAAGCGGGCACCACCTGGTGGGAAGCCGACCTGTTCGCGGGCAACCCGGACTGGAAAAAGCTGCACGCCATCCCGGTCAGCACCCTATCTGCCGAAGAGCAGGCCTTTATGGATGGTCCGGTCGAGGAAGTGTGCCGCATGGTGAGCGACTGGGAAGTGACCCACGAGCGCGCGGATCTCTCCCCCGAGGTGTGGCAATACCTGAAGGACAACAAGTTCTTCGCGATGATCATCAAGAAGAAATATGGCGGTCTGGAGTTCTCGGCCTACGCCCAGTCCTGCGTCCTGCAAAAACTGTGCGGCGCCAGCGCCGTGCTCGCCTCCACCGTCGGCGTGCCCAACTCGCTGGGCCCGGGCGAACTGCTGCAGCACTATGGCACCGACGAGCAGAAAGATTACTACCTGCCCCGCCTGGCGGTAGGTAAAGAGATCCCCTGCTTCGCCCTGACCAGCCCGGAAGCGGGCTCTGACGCCGGCTCCATCCCCGACTTCGGTATCGTCTGCAAGGGTGAGTGGGAAGGAAAAGAGGTGCTCGGTATGCGCCTCACCTGGAACAAGCGCTACATCACGCTCGCCCCTATCGCCACCGTCTTGGGTCTCGCCTTCAAACTGCGTGATCCGGAACACCTGTTGGGGGATGAGGAAGAGCTTGGCATCACCTGCGCCCTCATTCCCACTCACATCAAGGGGGTCGGCATCGGCCGTCGCCACTTCCCGCTCAACGTGCCGTTCCAGAACGGCCCGACCCAGGGCAAGGATGTGTTCGTCCCGCTCGATTTCATCATCGGTGGCCCGGCCATGGCTGGTCAGGGCTGGCGCATGCTGGTCGAGTGTCTGTCGGTTGGCCGCGGTATCACATTGCCCTCCAACAGCACAGGTGGCGTCAAGATGCTGGCCCTGGCAAGCGGCGCCTACAGCCGCATCCGTCGCCAGTTCAAGCTGCCCATCGGCAAGATGGAAGGGATTGAAGAGCCGCTGGCCCGCATCGGTGGCAACGCCTACATCATGGGCGCCGCAGCCAACCTGACCGTGACCGGCATCGACCTTGGCGAGAAGCCCTCGGTCATCTCCGCCATCGTCAAATACCACCTCACCGACCGTGCCCAGAAGTGCATCATCGATGCCATGGACATCCACGGCGGCAAAGCCATCTGCATGGGCCCCAACAACTATCTGGCCCGTGGCTATCAGGGTGCGCCCATCGCCGTTACGGTAGAAGGGGCCAACATCCTGACACGCAGCATGATCATCTATGGTCAGGGCGCTATCCGCTGCCACCCGTATGTACTGCCGGAGATGCTGGCTGCCAGCCACCCGGATAAAGAGCAGGCGCTGAAAGATTTCGACAAGGCGGTATTCAGCCACGTCGGCTTTGCCATCAGCAACCTGGTACGCAGCTTCTGGCTCGGTATCACCGGCGCCCGCTTTGCCGCGGCCCCTTACAAGGATCAGACCAAGGGCTACTACCAGCAGCTCTCCCGCCTCTCGGCCAACCTGGCGTTCCTGTCAGACATGGCGATGGGCACCCTGGGTGGCGAGCTCAAGCGCAAGGAGCGGGTCTCCGCCCGCCTTGGCGACGTATTGAGCCAGCTTTATCTGGCCTCCAGCGCCCTCAAGCGCTATCAGGACGAGGGACGCCAGCAGGCCGACCTGCCGCTGCTGCACTGGGCACTGCAAGATGCCATGTTCAAGGCACAAGAAGCGATCGACGAGCTGCTGCGCAACTTCCCGAACCGCTGGATTGGCCTTGCCCTGCGCGCCGTGGTATTGCCGCTGGGTCGTGACCTGAACCGTCCGTGCGACAAGCTGGACCAGCAAGTGGCCCGTCTGCTGCAAACCCCGAGCGAGACCCGCAGCCGCCTGGCCAAGGGCCAATACCTGACTCGCGAAGAGGGCAACCCCTTCGGTCTGCTGGAGCAAGCGCTCGATGACGTGCTGGCCGCCGAGCCGCTGTTCGAGAAAGTCTGCAAGAGCGATGGTATCAAGCGTCCCTTCATGGCGCTGGACAAGGTGGCCGACATGGGTCTGGCCGCTGGCGTACTGACCCAGAGCGAAGCCGAGCTGCTGCGCCGCGCCGAGGTAAGTCGCCTGCGCACCATCAACGTCGATGATTTTGACCCCATCGATCTGGTGGCCAACAAGAAGCTGTTTGAAGCCTCCGCTTACCATCACGCGGCCTGATAACCAGCTATCGACAACGCCTCCCTTGTGGAGGCGTTTTTTATGGGCGCTCACCACTTTTCACGACCCCCGCAGCCACCACTTGCACTCACAGCTCCCCCGACCAGCTGCGGGCCCCGTGTGGTCAGCCGGGAAAAAAGGCACAATAGCCGACAAATCGAATCACCAAGGAAGCCAAGATGACCCTTGAGCACCTGATCCTGTGGCGCCGCGACCTGCACCGCCTGCCGGAAGCCGCCTGGAAAGAGTTTCGCACCACCAGCCTGATTGCCCACCACCTGAGCGAGCTCGGTTATCGCATTGTGCTCGGCGACAAACTGCTGGCCAGCAATCTGATGATGGGGCGTGATGTGGATGTGGCGGCCGAGAAGGCTCGTGCCCGCCGTCAGGGAGCCCATCCCGACTGGCTGGAGCGGATCGGCGATGTCACCGGGCTGATGGGGGAGCTGGATACCGGCCGTCCCGGCCCGACCCTGGCCTTTCGCTTCGATATCGACGCGGTGGAGGTGGAAGAGTCCGATGCCGAACAGCACCAGCCGCAGCAGGAGGGTTTTGCCTCCCACAACAAGGGGTGGATGCACGCCTGCGCCCACGATGGCCACACCGCCATCGGCATGGGGCTGGCCAGCAGCCTGATGGCGATGAAGGAGCAGCTGTGCGGCCGCATCAAGCTCTTCTTCCAGCCCGCCGAAGAGGGGTGCCGCGGTGGCAAGGCGCTGGCCGCCGGGGGGGCACTCGATGACGTGGATGCCCTGCTCTCGCTCCATATCGGTATTCACGCTGGCAGCGGCGAGCTGGTGATCAACCCCACCGAGTTCCTCTGCTCCACCAAGTTCGACGTCCACTTTATGGGCTCCGCCGCCCACGCAGGGCTCGAACCCAACGCTGGCAGCAATGCGCTGGCAGCCGCCTGCATGGCCACCACCGCCATGCTCGGCATTCCCCGCCACCGCGACGGCATGACCCGTATCAACGTCGGCCAGCTCCACGCTGGCAGCGGCCGCAACGTCATCCCCGATCACGCCGAGCTGCGCGGTGAAACCCGCGGCGCCGACAGCACGCTCAACGACTATATGTTCAGTCAGGTACAGCGCATCGTCGAAGGGACTGCCCTCGCCCACGGCGTCACCTACCGCATCATCAAACAGGGCGAGGCTATTGCCCTCGACAACAGCCCGGCACTGCAGGCCGAGCTGGCGGCGCTGGCCCGCAAGCAAGGGCTCGCCACCATCCAGACTCGCCGCTTTGGCGCCAGCGAAGATGCCGGTTTTCTGATGGAGCGGGTGCAAAAGCAGGGGGGCGAAGCGGCTTACCTCATCCTGGGGGCCGATCTGGCGGCGCCGCACCATCACAACGAATTCGATTTCGATGAGCGGGTGATGCAAAGCGGGGTCGAGCTGCTGGCCGCCTGGGCACGCGCACGGCTGGGTGTGGCAGAAGCAGCCCTCTCTTGATATCCCCTCGGCCAGCTCACCGGCTAACGGGATCAAAAAAAGGCGCCTCGGCGCCTTTTTTCTGCAAGAAAAACCTGAGCGCTACTCGCGGAGTTTGCGATGCACATCGGGGCGACCACCGGTCACGCTATCGGCTCGCCCCTCCTCTTTGGCCTTCTCGGCCCGCTTTTTGCGCATCTCGCGGGGATCGGCGATGAGTGGACGGTAGATCTCGATGCGATCGCCGTCGTGCAGCGGCTCGCTCCCTTTCACCGGGCGGCTGTAGATACCGAACTTGTTGACCGACAAGTCAATCTCGGGGTGCTTTTGCACGATGCCGGACTGCTCGATGGCCGCCAGCACGCAAGTCTCGGGCGCCACCCGCAGGGCAATCACCGTCTGCTGCTGCGGCAAGGCATAGACAACCTCGATATTGAGCTGGTCAGACACCGTAGACCTCCTTCGCCCGGTTGGAGAAGGCGGAGACCATGGAGCTCACCAGATCGCGGAATACTTGACCAAATGCCACCTCGATAAGCTTGGAGGTAAACTCGAAATCGAGATCAAACTCCACCTTGCAGGCGTCGACATCGAGCGGGGTAAAGGTCCACCAGCCCGCCAGCTTGCGGAACGGGCCATCCACCAGCTCCATCCTGATCTGGCGGTTCACATCCAGCTGATTGCGGGTGGTAAAGGTCTTGGCAATCCCCGCCTTGGCCACATCGACCGACGCCATCATGTAGTCATCGCCAGCCTCGTGGACACGGCTGCCAACACAGCCGGGCAAAAACTGCGGATAGGCATCCACATCGTTAACCAACTTGAACATCTGTTCTGCACTGAACATCACCAGGGCACTGCGCGTAATTCGGGGCATGGCTTTTCCTCATCCAATCGGCGCGATTTTATCACCATGTTTGGGGTTGTGGAGGTAAAACCTCAGCCAAACCGCTCAGAAAGCCACCACTTGACCTGCTGCGCGTTTTACAGCCGCCCCTGCCTACGTATAATACGAGCCTCCTAGTCATTGCCGGAAATCGCCCGTCATGAGCAAAAAAAACAGTAAAAACAAAGCCGGGTCCAGCACCATTGCACTCAACAGAACCGCGCGCCACGAATACTTCATCGAAGAGAAGATCGAAGCGGGTCTGTCCCTGCAAGGGTGGGAAGTCAAATCCCTGCGGGCGGGCAAGGCCAACATCAGCGAAGCCTATGTCATCTTCCGCGATGGCGAGGCCTATCTGTTCGGCTCCAGCTTCCTGCCACTGCAAGCGGCCTCCAGCCATGTGGTATGTGACCCGACCCGCACCCGCAAACTGCTGCTGAGCCGTCGTGAACTCGACAAGCTCGAAAGCCTGATTGCCCGTCAGGGCTACACCATAGTTCCCCTCGCCCTCTACTGGAAACAGTGCTGGGTCAAGGTCGAGATCGGCCTGGTGAAGGGCAAGAAAGAGCACGACAAGCGCGAAGATACCAAGGCCCGCGAGTGGGATCGGGAAAAAGCCCGCATCATGAAGAACAAGCATCGCGGCTAACCTGCTACTGGCAGGATCAGGACGTCAGTTCACCTTCCCCCAGCGCAGCTGGCTCTTCAGGTTCAGCTGCGTACAATAAATCGGCAAACAGACTGGCTGCCAGAGGGAATGGGTATCAACGCCTTGCTATGACAGCATTTTTGCGTACAATCGCAATTAACAACTTGGGGCTGATTCTGGATTCGACAAGATTCACGAAACCCAAGGTGCATGCCGAGGTGCGGTAGGCCTCGTTAATAAACCGCAAAAAAATAGTCGCAAACGACGAAAACTACGCACTAGCAGCTTAATAACCTGCATAGAGCCCTTCTACCCTAGCTTGCCTGTGTCCTAGGGAATCGGAAGGTCATCCTTCACAGGACCGTGTGGAAGTCCTGCTCGGGGCGGAAGCATTAAAACCAATCGAGCTAGTCAATTCGTGGCGTGTCTCTCCGCAGCGGGTTGGCGAATGTAAAGAGTGACTAAGCATGTAGTGCCAAGGATGTAGTAATTTTGGACGGGGGTTCAAATCCCCCCAGCTCCACCAAACGTTTGGAAAGGGCCACCTCGCAAGAGGTGGCCCTTTTTTATCGAGTTTATCCAGGGTGAAAGCCTCAACGTCTCATAGAAAGCGCAGGGGAATATCTGCACTGGGGGCGGTCACGTCCACAAACTGGTCAATACCTCGCCACAACCGGGCATGCTCACGGACTGCCTGCTGATAGGCCCAGGTTGCGATGGCGGTAGAACGCTCTGCATCGACGCTCACCAAGGGAGCCAGCTCGCCCGTGAGGTACACCCCGTGGGTCAGGATATTCTGCTCATACCAGGCATCCCTGTGCTCGGGAGCGGCGAGAAAATCCCGTTTGCTCCGGTTACAGTTGGCGTGTGCCAGTACGAAGTTGTGGCCCAAATCGATTGGATAACGACGCCAGGGGATGAAATGGTCTACCTCACCACTCCCGTGTATCGCCTTGTTACAGTAAAAACAGGTTCCCCCCTGCAAGTCCCTCAATACCTCTCCTACTCGCCCCAGCGCCTGACGGCTTGAACCAAATAGAAAATTCTCCAACCCCACACTGGGGCCAATCAGTGGCTGATTACCCTTGATGTCGCAGATAAGCTGTAACCAATGCTGTCGAGAGAGGGAGACCACCAGATCGTAAAAGCGGTGGAGACAGTAGAGAATGCCGGGGTTAAGGCAGATATGATCCGCGCCCCTTTGATGAGGATAGAGGTGACACTCCTCTCGCCCACCCAGGATCTGCAGACGCCACAAGGGCCCCTCAACAAGGATCCGCCGAACTCGGGCAAGAAGAGGCCGCCAGGCGTCGTGACGACGCAGTGTAGTCACCGAGCGGACACCCTCTTCACGCAGCCGCGACAACTCCGTCAGCATGATGGCCTGACGACCGCTGCTCTGTTTGAGCAAGGTGGCCGTTTCTCCCGTCGCCGAGTAGGGCAGACTGTGCTGCCAATAGAGCTCCACAAACTTGGTGGCCAGTTCGTCCAGCGTAATAGTGCGCGCCGCCATCAGCTCATGGGTCTCGGTACTGCGCTCAATTGCAATATCTGCAATCCCGTGAAGCAAGGCGCACTTGTAAGTGGCAACAAAGTCGCCTTCGGTAAAGATGCGTTGCAGATAGGCAATAAAAGCGAGTTGTTGCTCAGAGGAGGCGTGCATGCTCGCTCCCAAGGATCAGACTCTGCCAACTCAACCCGGTACGCGCCAAGGCATCCCCCTGTGGTTCTGACACATGGAGCAGTGTCATCCCCTCCGCCAATGCAAGCCGCTCCACTTCATCGACAGCTACCGGATACATGGCTCGCTCCCGCATCTCCAGCTCCGACACAGTCAGGCGAAGACTCAGTACCAGATAGCCGTCTGGTGAGAGCAGCTCATGAAGACGTGCCAGAGCCAAGGGTCGAGACTCCGGGGGTAGATGCATCCAGACAGCACTGAGCAAAATCAGATCAAAAGTACCGGTCACGCGAGAGAGAGCAGGCATAGCGTCATTGACCCACGCCACCGCTGCCTCACGGGTATGACATTGCCCCTGCGCAGCAAGTGCCTGACAGGGCTCGGCAGCGACCACAGTGTTGCCCTGATGGAGCTCGGCTAAAAACGCAGCATCCCGACCACTGCCAGCCCCCACATCAAGCACCCTGCGCGGTGCAGCCAAAAGCCAAGGCTCCAGCAGAGTGAGCCAGTCGCCGTGAACGGCGCGCGCAGATACCTGTTGGTAACGAGTCGCCAATTCGGTGGCATGGCACTGGTAGTAGTCGAGGGACACAATGCGTTCCAAACGGAAAAGGAAGTAAAATAATCTCACAAGATCAGTTAGTTGGCCATGGCCAGAACGACACTTTCCCAACATGAACGATTAATCGGGCAGCGGCATTTACAAAACCGGGTGTCCGCCAAAAGAACCGCGGCCAGAGGGCTCTGAATGATGCCACCATTCAACATTTCGGGTAATATTCGGCCAACTCACTGATCTCTTGGCACTTATTATCGCCATGAGAGGTCAACGCCAGATGGAGATGGCTATTAATGAACTCGACTGATGTCGTGACCCTGTTTGGGGATGACAAGATTCTTTCCTTTGACCTTGAACTGACCCGGGACGAAAAACTCCGTCATCTGGGGGCGCGCCTGGCTGGTCGTGAACTCAATCTCAAGGGCCCGCAGGATCTCGCACTCAAGGAGTTAAATGCGCTGGCACAAGGGGCGGATGTGATCCTTGGTCACAATATTCTCGATTTTGATCTTCCCTGGTTGGCCAAACAGGCTGTACGCCCTCAGTTACTTCTCGAAAAGCCGGTAATAGATACCCTCTATCTATCTCCCCTTGCCTTTCCCAAAAACCCCTATCACCGCTTGGTCAAGGATTACAAACTGGTCCGGGACACCCTCAATGATCCGGTCGCGGATGCAAGGCTCGCCTTGCAGATCTTCTCGGAACAGTTGACGGCTCTGCAAACCTTACCCCAGCCCCAATTGCAGCTTTATCAATATCTGTTCGACCAGGGAGTCATGGCGCAATTCAAGACTCAGGGTCTGTCACTGGTGTTTGCCAGACTGACAGGCCGCCCGCCAGTGCGGGTCTCGGAGCTACCCACTCTCATCAAGAGCATTGCCCATGAGAAAGCGTGCCCCAATCAGCTCAACCGAGTGATTGGTGATGCCCTGCGTCAACCCATGCTGTTGTTACCATTGGCTTATGCCTGCGCCTGGTTGCCCGTGTCTGGCGGGAACTCCGTGTTGCCCCCCTGGATTTGGCGCCGCTTCCCCCAGACTGCAGAGATCATTCACACAGTTCGTGAACGTCACTGCGGTCATGCCGACTGCAGCTACTGCCAGGAGAACCACGACGCACGCCGCCATCTGCAGCGAATTTTCGAGCTCGACAACTTCCGCAACTTGCCTGATGGGACACCATTGCAGAAGACCTTGATCGAGGAAGCCATGGCTGGCGTTGCATTGCTCGGCATACTCCCAACCAGCGGTGGCAAGTCGCTCTGCTACCAGCTCCCGGCACTGGTGCGTAACCAGCGAAGCGGTGCTCTCACGGTCGTGATATCCCCCCTGCAGGCACTGATGAAGGATCAGGTGGACAACCTTAAACACAAGGCCGGTATTGAAGGGGTTGCCGCTATCTCGGGGCTGCTGACGTTACCAGAGCGAGGCGCGATTCTTGAACAGATCCGCATGGGGGATATCGCCTTGCTCTATATCTCCCCTGAGCAGCTGCGCAACCGCACAGTCAAACAAGCAATACGACAACGTCAGATCGGTGGCTGGGTATTTGACGAAGCGCACTGCCTGTCGAAATGGGGGCATGATTTTCGCCCTGACTATCTCTACTGCGCCAAGGCCATCGCCACAATTGCCAAGGAACAGCAGGTCCCCATGCCTCCTGTCTTCTGCTATACCGCGACCGCCAAACCGGATGTGATTGAGGATATTTGCGCCCAGTTTCTCGATAAACAACCCAGACCTCTTCTCAGACTGGAAGGCGGGGTTGAACGTACCAACCTCGAATATGCCGTCGTTGAGTGTCCCGGTCTCAACAAACAGGGCCATATCCTTAACCTGCTCGAGCAGTTCTTCGGTGAGGAAAAGCCCGGTTCCTGCGTTATCTACTGCGCAACCAAGCGCAGCGTGGACGAGCTGGCTGATTTCCTCGGTCAGCAACAATCCCTCCCTGTCTCGCGCTTTTACGCCCGAATGGACAGTGCACAGAAAAAAGCGACTCTCGAACAATTTATCAATGGCGAGATCCGGGTCATCTGCGCGACCAACGCCTTCGGGATGGGGATCGACAAGGATGATGTGCGTTTGGTGATCCATGCCGATATCCCCGGCTCCCTCGAAAACTATCTACAGGAAGCGGGACGAGCGGGACGCGATACAGCACAAGCTCACTGCGTACTGCTGTTTGATGAACAGGATATCGAGAAACAGTTCCAGCTCGAGGCCATGAGTGAAGTCAGCCTGCGCGATATCAAACAGATCCTGCGCGGAATAAGACTCAGGGCCAGCAAAGGAGGCAAGCAGGATAACAACTCGCCACTGGTCGCCACCAGTGCAGAGCTCATCAACCAGCCAGAGGTAGAAACCAGCTTTGCTGCCGATGACAGCAATGCGGATACCAAAGTCAAGACAGCTATTGCCTGGCTCGAACGAGCGGGCTATCTGGAACGCAGTGACAACATCACTCAGGTATTTCAGGGTCGTCCCCTGTTTGCATCCACCGAGGAGGCGATGAAAAGGGTAGAGAGTCTGAAACTGGCCCCCAAGGCCAAAGCCATATGGCAAGCGGTTATCCAGGCGCTGATGAGTGCTGCCGACGATGATGGCCTCAGTGCCGATACCATCGCCGAAGAGGCAGGCCAATACATGGCAGACAAGGGAAGTGGTGTTCAGGCCAGCGAAGTGATGCGGGTACTCACCCAGATGGCGGATGTCGGTCTGCTCTCTCAGGGGATGTTACTGACTACCTGGCTTCGCCCCAAAGGAAGAGACAATGCCCGGGTGCTCTGCGGGCAAGTACACAGCATTGAAAAGGCGATGCTGGACACCTTGCGTGAAAGAGAACCCGAACCTGATACAGGGCAAGGGCTGATCTTTAACATTCGACTGGTCAATCAGGCCATCAAAGATCTGGGGCATGGGCGGTGTAACCCTGGCTTGCTGCGCAATTTGCTGACCAGCTGGGCCCAGGATGGTCGCTCGGGGGGCGAGAAAGGCTCCATTGATGTCAAATATCTCTCTCGGGATCTTTACCAACTCACCTTCAACCGAACCTGGTCCCAGATTGAGCAGACAATTGATCAACGCCATCGCGTCACAGGCGCCACCCTCGATTTTCTTTACACCCTGTTGGCAAGCAGCGAAGAGAGTGTCCAGCGCCAGGTAATGCTGTCATTTGCCCTGGAACAACTGGTCAAATACCTGCGAGAAGACATGGATGTGGCTCAGCTAATGAACAAGCGGGAGGCAAGCAGCCAGCAGGAGTGGTTGCTCAAAGGAGCAGAGCGGGCACTGCTCTATCTGCATGAGCAACACGCCATCGTACTGCAAAATGGTCTTGCAGTGTTCCGAAGCGCCATGACCCTCACGCTGACGGCTGAGCGGCAGCAACAATACAACAAGGCAGACTATCAGCCGCTTGAGCATCACTATCGCCAGAAGGTGATTCAGATCCATGTGATGAATGAATACGCCCGCATCAGCCTGGAGCACTTCAAGAAAGCCAAAAAGCTGGTGACAGACTACTTCTCCATGGAAGCTGACAAGTTCCTCGGTCACTACTTCAAAGGGCGCAACAAGATCCTGGAGCTGGCGACCAGCGAACACTCCTGGAAGCGCATTGTCGAAGATCTTCACAACCGTGCCCAGGAGCAGATCGTCCAGGCACCGCCCGAGCAAAACTTGCTGGTACTGGCAGGCCCGGGTTCAGGCAAGAGCAAGGTGATTATCCACCGCTGCGCCTATCTGATGCGGGTCAAGCAGATCTCCCCCTCGCGGATCATGTTGCTCTGTTACAACCATAATGCGGCGATGTCCCTGCGCCGACGCCTGGCCGAACTGCTCGGACGCGATGGAGCAAGGGTCTCGGTATTCACCTTTCACGGTCTCGCCATGAGTCTGACGGGCAATGCGGTGCAAAACCGGACATCCGACGATATCGACTTTACCACCATCATTGATGACGCAATCAAGCTGCTCCGGGGAGAGCAGAACCAGCTCGGTCTCGAATTGGAAGAGCAGCGAGAACGACTGCTGGGAGGACTGCAATTTCTGCTCGTCGACGAGTATCAGGACATTGATGAACAACAATACCAGCTTATCGCGGCACTGGTGGGCAAAAGCGAAGAGGATGAGGAGGCCCAACTGCATCTGATGGCTGTGGGTGATGATGACCAATCGATCTACGCCTTTCGCGACGCGAACGTCAGCTTTATTCGCCGCTTTGAGCAAGACTACAACGCACAGACTCACTTCCTGACCTGGAACTATCGTTCCACCGCCCACATCATCGAGACCTCCAACCGCCTGATTGAGCACAATCAGGATCGCATGAAGCGTACACATCCCATCGAGATCGACGACAGGCGTAAGATGGAAGTGGCTGGGGGGCACTGGGAGGGGATGGAGACAGCACAGGGTCGCGTCATCATCCAGCAGTGCCAGGATGCAGCCCAACAGGCAGCCGAGGTCGTGAGACATATCGCGCTTATCCGTGAGAAGACTCCCACTTGCCCACTGGAATCTATCGCCGTGCTGGCCCGTAATGGGCTGGAGAAGGAGGAACTGGCCTGGGTTCGCTCAGCGCTGGCAGATGCCGATATTCCCTGTCGTTTTACTCTGGATAAAGAGAACGGTTTTCCTGTGCATCGCTGCCGTGAAATCTTGCGCTATCAGAATTGGCTACAACAGCAAGGTCATGCCCTGCTGACAGCGGAGCAACTTGCTGCACCTCTCCCTCCACTCTCACTGGCCAACCGTTGGGAGGAGCTACTGCACGATCTGATTGCTCAGTGGCAAGCCAGCCAGGGAGAGCATGCTCTTTCTGCCCACCACTTCCTGATGTTCCTCTACGAGTATTTGAGCGAGCAAAAACGCCAGATCCGCTTCGGTAAAGGAGTGTTGTTAAGTACGGTGCATGGGGTTAAGGGGGAGGAGTATCGCCATGTGATACTTCTCGACGGCGGCTGGCAACGCGTAGCGGAGCTATCGAACTGTAACCTGGAAGAGGAGCGGCGCCTCTTCTATGTGGGGATGACACGTGCTATCGAAAGGCTGGTTCTCATGGCTCGCCACGATCAACGTAATCCCCATATTCCACTGATCGCCTCCCACTGCTACGTGCAGAGACCTAACGCAACCCGACCGGACAGACTACGCCGCTTCGCCATGATGGGTATGTCGCAACTGGTGTTGGGCTATGCCGGACGCAGTAGCGAGACTCATCGTATCCACCGCCTGCTCAGTCAGATAAAGGTTGGCGATGCCGTGCGTATCGCTCCCGATAAAAACAACAAGCTTCATGTGTATCACCAGAATCACGAAATAGCTCGCCTCTCCCTGCTCGGCGAAGAGACCTGGAAATTCGACATGAATAGCATCCGTGAAGCCCGAGTGATTGCTCTGGTGGAACGACGTAAAGAACAGGAGAAAGAAGAGTATCAACCCCAGATATGCAGCGAGCGCTGGGAGATCCCAATCATTGAGTTGGAGTTGTAACATCAGGTCTTAGTACAGCAAAACGGTGACCAGCGGCAGTTTTCATCAGATGGCCCATCCAGAGCCATATCTGTATTCATTTTGCCGATCGCAAGGTGCTGCCAGTTCGGCTATTTCCAATGTTGCTTGCTCCTCGCCACAAACCGAAACAAAAGTTGCATATTTTAGGATATCTCTCATCGTGCCATCATGAGCAAGATCCATATGACACACAGTTTATGGTTGCTTTAATGGCCATAAAATTGCAGGTAATACGATGTTTTAACTAGACATAGGTAGTCAAAATCCAGATCGTCCTCCACGGATATCACCACCAGTGAAATCGTTTTCTTTTTAGACAAATAACCTGAGTTAAATCAAATAAAGTTGCATATCATCTTTGGTATGGTGAAGTCATACCAAGCGGTCTTCTCTATCGCTTCCCTGCTGGCCCAGCCAGATGCAGCATTTTCTGCGCCTTGAAACCGAGTTATGACGCTATGATCACCATCACCCTCGATGGGGCTCAGTTGACGGTTAACCCGAACCAGACCCTGCTCCAGATAGCCAAACAGCACCAGATCGACATCCCCTCCCTGTGCGGTGACAACACCAGCGCCCCCAAGACGCCGTGCGATCTCTGCGTGGTCGAGATTGCCGGTCTCGGCATCCGGCGCGCCTGCGAGACGCGCCCCGAGGCAGGGATGGTGATCACGACCCAAAGCGATGTCCTGCGTGCGCACCGCCAGCAGGCGCTCGGCCGCATCCTCTCGGACCACTACGCCGATTGCGAAGCCCCCTGCCAGCGCGCTTGTCCGGCCGGGGTGGACATTCAATCCTATCTGCATCACATCGCCATAGGGGAGCACGAAGCGGCCATGGCCGTTATAAAACAGACCCTGCCGATGCCCCTCTCCATTGGCCGGGTCTGCCCCGCTTTTTGTGAAGCGGAGTGCCGCCGCGCGCTAGTGGATGAGCCGCTGGCCATTCGTCAGCTCAAGCGCCATGCCGCCGATCTCGATCTGGCAGAGGTTGCCCCCTATCAACCGGCAAAGAAGCCCGCCAAGGGCAAGCGGGTTGCCATTATCGGCAGCGGCCCGGGCGGCCTCACCTGCGGTTACTATCTGGGTTACGAGGGATTCGAGGTCGATCTGTTCGAGGCAATGCCAGAAGCGGGTGGATGGCTGCGCTACGGCATCCCCGAATACCGGCTGCCCAAGGCGATCCTCGATCAGGAGATTGCGCTGATGTGCCAGAGTGGCATGCGGATCCACACCAGGCAGCGACTGGGCCACCAGATCACTCTCTCGGCGCTGTGCCGCGACTATGATGCGGTCTGTCTGGCGGTTGGAGCTTCCAAGGCGGTACCGATGGATTACCCGGGCAGCACCCTGGCCGGTTGTTATCTTGGGGTCGATTACCTCAAGGATCAGATGCTCACCAAGCGGCTCACCACTGGCAAGAAGGTTGCGGTGATCGGGGGTGGTAATACCGCCATTGACTGCGCCCGCACGGCGGTCAGGCTGGGGGCTGAAACCACCCTTATCTATCGCCGCACCCGCGCCGAGATGCCCGCCGAAGCCTACGAGATCGACGAGGCGGAGCACGAAGGGGTGCGCTTTTTGATGCTCACCAATCCGGTAGAAAATCTGGCCGATGAGGCTGGTCGCGTCTGTCAGGTGCGCCTCGAGAAGATGGCCCTCGGCGAGCCGGACGCCTCCGGTCGCCGCCGCCCGGAGCCAACCGGCGAGTACCTCATTGAAGAGTTTGATACCGTGATTGCGGCAGTGTCGCAGCAGCCGGATCTCAGCTTTATGGAAGGGGAATCCCTCACCCTCCCCTTCACCCGCTGGCAGACACTGGAATCCCACCCCGAGACCATGCACAGCGGCCACGGCAACCTGTTCGCCATCGGCGATCTGCGCCGCGGGCCTGCCACCGCCATCGAGGCGGTTGCCGATGGCCGCAAGGCGGCGCTGGCCATCGATCAGTTCCTCCACGGTGACATGATCGACCCGGTTCGTCCTTTCAACGCCTGCAAGGCCCCCACACTCAAGCAGGTCGATCCCGCCCAGTTTGCTCACCTGAAAAAAGTCGCCCGCACCATCATGCCCCATCTGGCAGAGCAGGATCGCGAGGGCAGCTTTGCCGAGGTGGAGCGTGGTTTGAGTGATGCCGATACCCGCAGCGAAGCCAGCCGCTGCCTCGAGTGTGGCTGTCAGGCCAACACCGATTGCGCGCTGCGCGACTATGCCACCGAATACGAGGTCGAGCAGAGCGCTCTCGATACCAGCCAGTGCCAGAAGTTTGCGGTGGATAACAGCAGCGAATTTATCGTGTTCGATGCCAACCGCTGCATCGGCTGTGGCCAGTGCGTGCAGACCTGTGGTGAGCAAGCGGTGCAGGGAGTGCTGCGCTTTGCCAAGCACAGCGATGGCACCCTCTCGAACCGGCCGCAGTTCGACACGGGACTCTCGATGGGCGACTCCCACTGCGTGCAGTGCGGCGCCTGCGTACAGGTCTGCCCCACCGGCGCCCTGGTGGATGCCCGCGACAAGTCACAGGGGCGCACCGAACTGCTCACGCCGGTCAATACCATCTGCACCTACTGCGGGGTCGGCTGCGGTGTCACCCTCTACGTCGATGAGGCGCGCAACCGCATCCGCTATGTGGAGGGGAACCGCAACTCACCGGTCAACCAGGGGCTGCTCTGCGTCAAGGGGCGCTTTGGCTTTGACTTTATCCAGAGCGAGGAGCGCCTCACCACACCGCTCATCCGCAAGGATGGCAAGCTGGTGCCCGCCAGCTGGCAGGAGGCCATCGCTCTGGTGGCCGAGCGCTTCACCGCCCTGCGCAAACGCTATGGCAGCGATGCGCTGGCGGGTTTTTCATCGGCCAAAACCACCAACGAAGAGAACTACCTGTTCCAGAAGTTCATGCGCCGGGAGCTGGGCACCAACAACGTGGATCACTGCGCGCGGCTCTGCCACGCCTCCACCGTCACCGGGCTGGAGGCGTCACTCGGCAGCGGCGCCATGACCAACGACATCCCGAGTATCGACCACTCGGATCTCATCTTCATCATCGGCTCCGACACCTCGGCGGCCCACCCCATCATCGGCTCCCATATCAAGCGGGCCGTCACCACGGGCAAGGCGCGGCTGGTAGTGGCCGATCCCAAGCGGATCGAGATGGCGGACCATGCCAGCCTCTATCTGGCCCATCGCCCCGGCACCGACGTGATGCTGCTCAACGGCCTGATGCAGCAGATCATCCAGAACAACTGGCACGACAAGGCCTATATTGCCGATCGGGTGGAAGGGTTCGAAGCGCTGCAAGCGGAGGTGCTCTCCCCCGCCTATGCCCCGGACAAGGTGGCCCTCGTCACCGGCGTACCGGCCGAGCAGGTGATCGAGCTCGCGCGCCTCATCGGCACCGCCGAACGCACCGCCATCTACTACTCGATGGGGATCACCCAGCACACTACCGGCCACGACAACGTGCGGGCCATCGCCAACCTGCAACTGCTGTGCGGCAACATCGGCATCGAAGGAGGCGGCATCAACCCGCTGCGAGGCCAATCCAACGTGCAGGGTGCCTGTGACATGGGGGCGCTGCCCAACTGCCTGCCCGGCTATCAGAAGGTGGCCAACCCCGAGGTGCATGCCCGCTTCGCAGCCGCCTGGCAGCAGCCAGACTTGCCGCGCACACCCGGCCTCACCCTCACCGAAACCATAGATGCCGCCTGTGCGGGCAGCATCAAGGGGCTCTATGTGATGGGGGAAAACCCGGTGCTGAGCGATCCGGATCAACACCACGTCATCGAGGTGCTCAAGCAGCTGGAGTTTCTGGTGGTGCAGGATATCTTCCTCTCCGAAACCGCCCAACTCGCCGATGTGGTGCTCCCCTCCTGCTCCTTTGCCGAGAAGAGCGGCCACTTCACCAACACAGAGCGGCGGGTGCAGCGCATCTCCCCCGCCCTCAAGGCGCCGGGTGAAGCACGGGAGGATTGGTGGATCATCCAGCAGATTGCCAACGCCATGGGCGGCGACTGGCACTATCAACACCCGCAGGAGATCACCGCCGAGATCTGCCGGGTCACCCCGCAATACGCCGGCATCCAGTGGGATAAGGTAGGTGTAGAAGGGCTACAGTGGCCCTGCAACGACGCAGCGCCCGAAGGCACTCGCCTGCTCCACGGCAAGCAGTTCACCCGTGGCAAGGGGGAGATGGTTGCCACCCCGTTCCGCTATGCCGCCGAACTGCCCGACGAGACCTATCCCATCGTGCTCACCACCGGCCGCCTGCTGGAGCAGTTCCACACCGGCACCATGACCCGCAAGACCAAGGGGCTCGACAAACTGGCTGGCCCGCGAGTGATGATGAGCGTGGTGGATGCGCAGCGGTTGGGCATCAGCAACAGTGAGCGAGTGAAGGTCACCAGCCGCCGCGGCCATATCGAGTTGCCCGCTTTCGTCACCAAACGGATGCAGCCGGGAGTGGTCTTTATCCCGTTCCACTTTGCCGAAGCCCCGGCCAACCGGCTCACCATCAATGCCACCGACCCCCACGCCAAGATCCCCGAGTTCAAGGTCGCAGCTGTGCGCATCGACAAGCTGGAATCCCCGTCACAAGCTGGAGAGCTCTCCATGCAGAAGGAACCGGCCAAGCCAAACATCGAGGTTGCCTGAGGGGAATAGCAAAACCTGAGTAGCCGCCTGCCGGGAGAGTTTATGGGGTTGCGATAGCAGAAGAGGGGTATGAGAAGGGGCCACCAGCCAAAAAGTACAAATGGTTAGCTTCGATGAGAAGCTAACCATTTGTTTTATATGGTGCCGATAAGGGGAATCGAACTCCTGACCTTCGCATTACGAATGCGCTGCTCTACCAACTGAGCTATACCGGCTTGTTGCTATCCACATTCATGAAAAATGGCCAGCGAGTCAATCGAGCCAACTCGATTTTATGAATTGGCTCATGGTATTAGAGCCCGATTTACAAGTCGGCAAACTCGGGGATATGGGCCCGGCCGCGGCTTTCGAGGAAATCGAGCAGGACGCGGGGGGTGCGCACCAGGATCCGCTCTTGCGGGAAGCCGGCTTCGGTCACCAGACGGTGACAGTGGTCAAAATCACCAAGGGTAAATGCCACGTGGGAATCGGAGCCGAAGGTGAGGTAAGCCCCCAGATCTCGCGCAGCTTCCACGATGGCGCGGCAGTTGCCTTCACTCCCCGGGCGCGAGTGAATGAAGGAGGAGTTGTTGATCTCCAGCGCCACCCGATAGTCCGCAGCCGCCTTTACCACCGCCTGAATGTCGATGGGAAATGCGGGGTTGCCCGGGTGACTGATCATGTCGACCCGGCCGCTCTTGATGGCGTTGATCATTGCCTGGGTGTGAGTGGCCCGATCGCAGGGAGGGAATACCTGTTCATGAAAACCCGCCATGATCATGTCGAGGCGCGACTCATAGCGCTCGGGAAAATCGATCTCCCCCTCCAGGTTTTTGATGTTGGCCTCGATACCCCGCAGGATCCCCACCCCGTCCACCACTCTTGGCAAGATCGGCAAGTTGGCAAAATGCCAGACATGAGGGGCATCGGCCATCTCGGGCCCGTGATCCGTGGTGGCAAACAGCTTGATCCCCTTGGCCCTGGCGATGGGCAGATAGTCGTGGATGGTGCTGTAGGCGTGAGTGCTGGCAATGGTGTGAGTGTGGGTATCGACCGGGTACTTCATCTTCTCTCCCCTCATATCTTGAAGGGGCAGCATAACAAAGTAGGGGGAATTGGGCCACGCCGGCACTTGCCACACTTTGTCACAAAATACCGAGGAACTGACATAGTCTGAGGGGCCCTGACTGGCATACTGCCCCCGTCGATACACGCCTGAACTCGCATCGACAGTTTGTCGTCAGGATGACACGAACTCATTTTCCCCACCGTCGCGCCTTGCGGCGGTTTTTTTTACCTGTTTGCCACCACATCGCTGTCAACAGGGCAAAAAAATGCCCAACTAGCAAGAAGCAGGTTGGGCGAGACTTAATGTTTAATTGCAGTGGCATTGATATAGAGTCTCCTGCTGTGGAGTTAGTTCCAATCTTTTTGCCCCTTTTAACAAAAAACATTCCGCTAACACTCATTCACATTCTCTTGACACTTCACGTTATGAAACGTACTTTTTAAACATTCGTTTAAGTGAGGTGTCCTGTGAGTAAAATCGATACCAAAAACCGTATTCTCGACGCCGCTGAAGTGCTGTTTGCCGAGCGGGGATTCGCCGATACCTCTTTGCGTCTGATCACCAGTGAGGCCGACGTCAATCTGGCGTCGGTGAACTATCACTTCGGCTCCAAGAAGGAGCTGATCCAGGCGGTGCTCGACCGCTATCTGAGTCTGTTTATGCCTGATCTAGATGCCCGCCTGCGGGTGCTGATGGAGCAAGAGCAGCTGACCCTGCTGCAACTGTTTGAAAGCTTTGTCGAACCGCTGATGAAGCTCTCGGCGGTGCGGGCCAATGGCCCGGCCATCTTCATGCAGCTGCTGGGGCGCGGCTATATCGATAGCCAGGGTCACCTGCGCCGCTTTATCACTGCCCACTATGGCCCCATTTTGCAGCGGATCACCCAGGCCATCTCCAAAGCCAACCCGGCCCTGTCGCCGGCAGATCTCTTCTGGCGCCTGCACTTCACCCTGGGCACCGTCGTCTTCACCATGGCCTCTGCCGATGCGCTGCGCGACATCGCCCTGGCCGATTTTGGCCAGCAGCTCGATGTCGAGGGGCTGGTTCGCAACGTCATTCCTTATCTGGCGTCCGGAGTCGGGGCGCCAGTGGAGTCGACCAGGCTCTCCCTGGCCGTGTAACAACCAACAATAAATCAACGGAAACAGTGAAATAGAAGGAACTTCGGTATGATCACATTGCTTATCCTGCTGGTGCTGGCGATTGCCGTTGTGCTCGGCGTCCCCTCACTGCGCAAACAGTGGGTAACCCGTCCTGTGTTCGGCATCTTCAAGAAGATATTGCCGCCCTTGTCGGCCACCGAGCGGGAGGCCATGGAAGCCGGCTCCGTCTGGTGGGATGGCGAGTTGTTTCGCGGCAACCCCGACTGGAAAAAGCTGCACGGCTACGGCAAGGCCGAGCTGACCGCCGAGGAGCAGGCCTTTATCGACAATCAGGTCGAAACCCTGCTCGCCATGGTTGATGACTTCAAGATCGTCAACGAGACCAAAGACCTGCCGGAGCCGGTCTGGGACTATCTGAAGAAGGAAGGCTTCTTCTCCCTGATCATCCCGAAATCCTATGGCGGCCGCGAGTTCTCGGCGATTGCCAACTCCACTATCGTCACCCGCATCGCCACCAAGAGCCTGAGCGTGGCGGTCACCGTCATGGTGCCCAACTCCCTCGGCCCGGGCGAGCTGCTGATGCACTATGGCACCCAGGCCCAGAAAGATTTCTGGCTGCCGGGGCTGGCCAGTGGCAAAGAGGTGCCCTGCTTCGCCCTGACCGGTCCGGAAGCGGGCTCCGATGCCGGCGCCATTCCTGACAAGGGGATCGTCTGCAAGGGGATGCACAAGGGTGAAGAGGTGCTGGGTATTCGCCTCAACTGGAACAAGCGCTACATCACCCTGGCGCCACGAGCCACCGTGCTGGGGCTGGCGTTCAAACTCTATGACCCGGAAAAGCTGCTGGGTGACAAGGAAGAGCTCGGTATCACCTGCGCGCTTATCCCCACCAGCCACCCGGGTGTGCGCGTTGGCGATCGCCACTACCCCATGGGTCTGGCGTTCATGAACGGCCCGACCTTCGGCAAGGATGTGTTCATTCCGCTCGACTGGATCATCGGCGGCCCGGATTACGCCGGTCGCGGCTGGCGTATGCTGGTGGAGTGCCTCTCCGCCGGTCGCGGCATCTCGCTGCCTGCTCTGGGCACCGCTTGCGGTCACATGGCGAGCCGCACCGTGGGCGCCTACTCCTATGTGCGCAAGCAGTTCGGCATGTCCATCGGCAAGTTTGAAGGTGTTCAAGAGGCGCTGGCCCGTATCGGCGGCCTCACCTATCAGCTCGAAGGGGCCCGTCGCATGACCGCCGGTTCCCTGGACCTGGGTCAGGCGCCGGCCATCGTCACTGCGATTTCCAAGTACCACATGACCGAGATGGCGCGCCAGATCATGGATGACTCCATGGACATCCACGCCGGTCGTGCCATCCAGCTGGGCCCGAAAAACTACACCGGCTACGCCTACATGGGGATTCCGGTCGCCATCACGGTGGAAGGGGCCAACATCCTGACCCGCAACCTGATGATCTTCGGGCAAGGGGCCACCCGCTGCCACCCGTACGTCTTTGCCGAGCTGGAAGCGGCGGCTGATACCGACGTGGAGCGCGGTCTCGAGAAGTTTGACACCCTGCTGATGAAACACATCGCCTTTGGCGCCGGCAACTTCTTCGGTTCCCTGTTCCAGGGGTTGACTCTGGGTCAATTCAACAGCGCGCCGGTGGCCGGCGAAACCGCCCGTTACTACAAGCAGTTGTCTCGCATGAGTAAAGGGCTGGCACTGTGCGCCGACGTCTCCATGCTGATGCTGGGTGGCGATCTCAAGCGCAAGGAGATGATCTCCGCCCGTCTGGGTGACGTGCTGAGCCACCTCTATCTGGCCTCCGCCACCCTCAAGCACTACGAGGATCAGGGCCGTATGGTCTCCGATCTGCCGTTCGTGCAGTACGCGGTGGAGCGCAACCTCTACCTGATTGGCAAGGCGTTCGAGGGCTTTTTCCAGAACTTCCCGAACAAGGTGGTGGGTGCCGTACTCAAGCGCGTGGTATTCCCGTTCGGTGTCGGTTACAAGATGCCGGCCGACGACCGCTGCCACGCCATCTGTCTGGCCATGATGAAGCCGGGCGAATTCCGCGACCGTCTGACGGCGCTGTGCTACGTCGGCAAGGACGAGACGGATCCGGTCGGCCTGATGGAGCGCGCCTTCCAGGCCATGGTCGCTGTGCAGCCCTACGAGAAGAAGCTGGTGCAGGCCCAGAAAGAGGGCAAACTGCCCCGCAAACTGGCGCTGCCGGAGTTGGTTGCCGCCGCGCTGGCCGGTTCCATCCTGAGCAAGGACGAAGCGGACAAGCTGCTGGCCGCCGATGCCCTGCGCTACGAAGCGATCCAGGTAGACAACTTCGCCCCGGGCGAGCTGGAAGGCTTCTCCCAGCAAGCAAACAAGCAGCCAAACAAGGTCGAGCACGCCGCCTGATCCCCTGGCAAACCAGTACCAAACCGGCCCTTGTGGCCGGTTTTTTGTTTGTTAACCATGCATTTACAAGCCGGGAGAATTCCAGTTAAATGCTTGAGTCCCTGTTGCAGGGGCTTTGGAAGCAAGGCCAGCGGAATGGCCGATAACAACAACTCAGGAAGAGTGAATGAACCTCGCCAAAACGGCGATCGAACGCCCCATCTGGGTGGCGGTCTCGATCGTGCTGATTTTCCTGCTGGGCCTGCTCAGCATCCGGGGACTGCCGATCCAGCTGTTCCCCGACATCGACCGTCCACACCTCAACATCTCGGTGAGCTGGCGTTCAGCCTCGCCGCAAGAGATGGAGTCGGAGATCACCGACCCCATCGAGCAGGAGATGCAGGGGGTGCAAGGGCTCAAGAGCCTTGTCAGCAAAAGCTATCCCGGCTTTACCGAAATCGACATGGAGTTTGCCCTCGGCACCGACATGCAACGGGCCCAACTCGATGTGATTTCGCGATTGAACCGGGTCTCGGGATTGCCGGACAAGATCGGCGGCCCCTACGTCAACAACTACAGCAGCAACGATACCCTCACCTTCTTCTTCATCCAGCAGTTGCCCGGTGCCAAAGGGGTGATCGATGATCATCAGGCGCTGATCGAGGCGCGGGTCAAACCCGAGCTGGAGCGCATCGAAGGGGTCTCGACAGTCGCAGTCGAGGGGATCAACGAGCGCCAGATCCAGATCCGCTTCGACCCCTACCGCGCCGCAGAGCTGGGGGTGGAGATCCCGGTGCTGGCCAGCCGGGCCACCACCGGCTGGGACGTGTCGGCCGGTACCCTCGACATCGGTCGCTGGGAGTACAAGCTGCGCTTCGCCGGTCGTTACGATGTCGAGTCGCTGGGGGACAAGGTGGTGGACTGGCGCGATGGCCTGCCCATCTATCTGCGGGATGTAGCAGAAGTAAGGGTGGCCCGGGAAGAGAACCCGGTGCTGCGGATCCAGAACGGCAATACCGCCATCGCCACCCAGATCTTCAAGGAGAGCGGTGCCAATGCCCTGGCCTCCCTTGAGGCGATCAAGGCCCGGGTGAACGAGCTCAACCGCGAGGTGCTGGAACCGGTCGGGCTGCACATGGAGCAGTCGTTCGATGCCTCCCTCTACATCAATCGCGCCATCAGCATGGTCACTGCCAACCTGGGGCTCGGGGTGCTGCTCTCCTGTGCCATCCTCTGGCTCTTCCTGCGCCGGCTCAAGGCGACCCTGATGATTGCCCTCGCCATCCCCATCAGCATCATGCTCACCTTCTGTCTGCTCAAGGTGATGGATCGCACCCTCAATATCATCTCGCTGGCGGGCATCGCCTTTGCCGTCGGCATGGTGCTCGACGCCGCCATCGTGGTGCTGGAGAGCATCTACCGGCGCCACGAGCGGGGGGATTTGAGCAAGGCAGAGGCGGCGCTCGAAGGTACCCGTCAGGTGTGGACGGCGCTGGTCGCCTCCACCCTCACCACGGTCGCCATCTTCCTGCCGGTGCTGCTGCTCAACGATGTGGAGGGTCAGCTGTTTGCCGATCTGGCGCTCACCATCGCCTGCGCCGTGACGGTCTCCATGCTGGTCGCCGTCATCGTGCTGCCTGCGGTGGCTGCGCGCTGGATGGGACATGAAACACTGACCGATCCCTATGAGTCGCTGTGGCAGCGCACCACTCGTCATGTGATCCGCTGGACCTCGACCTCACGCCAGCGCTGGACGGTCATCACCCTGATGATGAGCCTGCCGGCCTTGGCCACCTGGGCGCTGCTGCCGAAGATGGACTATCTGCCGGACGTGAAACGGGACGCGGTGGATGTCTGGATGAACTTCACCCCCGGGGTCAACCTCAAGGCCCAGCGCGAAGAGGTGATCGATACCCTGATAGCCCGCCTCGCCCCCTACATGAAGGGGGAGAAAGAGCCTGCCCTCAAGAACTACTACATCTTGCGCTACCCGGGGGGCGCCCAGATTGGCGTGCGACCCAAGGACGAGACCCGCATCAAGGAGCTGGAGAGCCTGTTGATGAAACAGCTGCTGGTGGGTATTCCCGACACCCGGGTGTTCGGCGGTCAGGGGTCGCTGTTTGGCGGCTTTGACAGCGAGAACGGCGTCTCCCTGCTGCTGCAGGGAGGCAACCTGCCCGAGCTCTATCTGGCGGCCCGAGCCAGCATGGGGATCCTCAGCAAGGACCTGCCGGGAGCACAGATCCGGCCCGAACCGAGTCTCGACTTCACCGCCCCCGAGCTCAAACTGGTGCCGCAAGATCGGCGTCTCGCCGAAGTGGGTTGGGATCGCACGCCCCTGCCCACCATCATCCAGACCTTTGGCGACGGCTTGCGGGTTGGCGAGTATTTCGACGGCGAGGATCGGCTCGACATCATGCTGATGGGGCAGAGCTCCGCCAATCCGGACGAACTGAAGGCAGTGCCGCTGGCCACCCCCTCCGGGCGCATCGTCCCCCTTGGCGAGCTGCTGCGGGTGGAGCACGACATGGGCCCGGCCAGTATCTTCCGGGCCGATGGGCGTCGCAGCATCATCCTGCAGATAGCGCCCCCGGCGGGCATGACCATGGAGCAGGTGATCGACACCCTGAAAAACCGCAGTTTTGCCGCCATCCGCCCCCTGCTGCCCGCCGGTGGCGAGCTGCGCATTGCCGGCAATGCCGACAGCCTGCAACAGGCACTCGACAATCTGGGGACCATCTTCCTGTTCGCCGTGGTGATCCTGCTGGTGCTGCTGTGGGGGGTGTTTGCCTCCATCAAGGATGCCCTGCTGGTGCTGCTCACCCTGCCCCTTGCCTCGGTTGGCGGCGTGCTGGCGCTGCAACTGAGCGGGCTGCTGGTGCCGCTGCCTATGGACCTGCTCACCATCATCGGCTTTGTCATCCTGCTGGGACTGGTGGTCAACAACGCCATCCTGCTGGTGCATCAGACCCGCACCGCCGAACGGGACGGTATGAGCCGTCAGCTGGCGGTAGCTGATGCCTTGCAAAGCCGGATGCGCCCCATCGCCATGACCAGCCTCACCAGCATCTTCGGCATGCTGCCGCTGATGCTGAGCCCGAGCGAGGGGAGCGAAATTTACCGCGGGCTCGCCACCGTCATTGTTGGCGGCATGAGTTGCAGCACCCTGTTTACCCTGATCCTGTTGCCTGCCTTCCTGCGTCTCGGGGAGCAGGTGGCGATCCCACAACCCCTGCGCCAGCGGGCCTGAGCAAGGAGCTCATCAATGACACATATGATTACCCGAATGTTGGCTGGCGCTGCACTGATTGCAGGCAGTGCGCTACCGGTATTGGCCGATCAGGGCAAGATGGTGACCCTGGCGGATGTGACCCGAGGGGATGCGGCCGCCAATATCTGGGTCAGCGGCACGGTGGCGAGTCGCCAGCAAGCTGCGCTCAGTGCCGAAGTGAGCGGCCGGGTGGAGTGGATCGCCGAATTTGGCAGCCGGGTCAAAAAAGGGGACGAGCTGCTGCGCCTCGACAGCGCAGCGCTGCGCCTCTCGCTGGAGCAGGCCTGCGCCGAGCAGGCGAAATGGCAGAGCAACTTGCGCTTCGCTCGCGCCGAATCCCAACGGATCACCCGACTGCACCAGCAAAAGAGCGCCTCCCAGAGCCAGTACGACAAGGCCAGCTACGATGTGGAGCAGGCCGCGCTGGCCGAGCGACTGGCCGCCATACAGGTAAACCAGATTGAAGAACAGCTGCGCCGCAGCCACATCTATGCCCCGTTCGACGGAGTGGTGAACAACCACTTCATCCAGCCCGGCGAGCATGTGGACGCGGGCGAGCAGGCGCTGGAACTGGTCAATCCGGATCAGCCGGATATCCGCCTGCAAGCCCCCATTCTCTGGGCCCAGCAGCTGGCGCCGCAAACCCGGCTACGGGTGGAGGGGGAGCAGCTGAGCGGTCACGGCGTCTATTACCAGCGAGCCGCCAGCGCCGATCCCAAGTCGCGCCTCATCGAGTTGCGCCTCAAACCGGAAGCGGGCACCTTTATCATCGGCTCGCCGGTACGGGTTGCCCTGCCACTGGGGGATCAGCAGAGCATGCTGCTGCCCCGGGACGCTCTGGTGCTCGGCACCGATGGCAGCGTGGTCTATCAGGTGGCGCGAAGCGGCAAGGCGCTCAAGGTGAATCGGGTGCCGGTCACCGTGCTGTTTGGCGACAGCCAGCAAGTTGCGGTGAGCGGCGCCCTCAAGCAGGGGGATCGGGTGGTGGTGCGTGGCGCAGGCAGCCTGCAGGATGGCGACACCATAGCGCTGTTCAAGGGCTAACCAGGCCCGACGCAAGCTGGCCAATCTTTGCCCGCTTGACCCGGGACATACAGCCAAACGGGCCACAGTTTGCTATCTTGGCGGCCATCACTCGCGTTTAGAGCAATCAACACCCATGAGCATTATTTTGGGCATCGATCCGGGTTCGCGGATCACCGGATACGGGGTTATCCGGGTCGTGGGCGGCAAGGCCGAATACTTGGGCTCTGGCTGCATCCGCACCGATTGCGGCGAGCTGCCGGAGCGCCTCAAGCAGGTCTATGACGGGGTATGCGAGATCATCACCCAGTTCAAACCCACCGAATTTGCCATCGAGCGGGTCTTTATGGCCCGCAACGCCGACTCGGCCCTGAAACTGGGACAGGCCCGGGGCAGCGCCATCGTCGCCGCGGTCAACGCCTATCTGCCGGTGAGCGAATACTCTGCCACCCAGATCAAGCAGGCAGTGGTGGGCACCGGTGGCGCCGCCAAGGAGCAGGTGCAGCATATGGTGACCCATCTGCTGAAACTCTCCGCCACCCCGCAGGCGGATGCAGCAGATGCCCTCGGCGTCGCGCTCTGCCACCTGCACACCCGCCAGAGCCTGATCAAGATGGCCGGCCGCGCCAGCAGCTCGGTACGTGGCCGCTATCGCTGAGCCCCTGCCCACCCAGACGACTCGTCTCGGTATCACCAAATAAAAAACCGCCCCGGACCTCCGGGGCGGTTTTGCTTGGCCGTTTTGTTTGGCTACCTAGCGAGCCGAGACGGTGATGCTGGCGAGATCGATCAGATTGACCGCCCCCTTTTGACCGCCTGCATCGTTGTAGGTGTCGTTCGCCTTCAGGTAACTCATGTTGTAAAAATCGCTCACCCGAATGTCATACTCTCCGGCGGGCAGATCCACCACGAACGGCGTCGAGTCACGCAACGGTTTGAGGTCGCCCTCTTTCATCACATGGGGCATCTGCACCATGCCGCTGGCGACAACCTTGCCACCACTAAGCACCGAGATCCGTTTCACCCCGTTGGTCACCCCCAGATTGATGGCATGCTGGGCATTGCTGTATTGCAAACGAATAGTACGCTTGCCATCCAGCTTGACCCCCTGCACCAGCAGGCTGTCGTCGGGGCGGCCCCAATCCTTGAGGTAAGGGACGGGAATGGCCCCATCGGCGGCGCTCACGCTGCCGGTATGGGAGACGTTGGCCGCATCGATGGCGATATGTTGCAGCGCAGGCTGATAGCAAACCGGCTTGGCATGATGGGAGCGGTTGCCAGACTCCGGATAGACCGCCTCGGCACTGTAGCAATAGGCCTGGCCCGGCTGTAACACCATGTCGTCGACCCAGCTGGTCGCCCGATCCAGCCCGGAGGCCACCTGCTTGCCATCCCGATAGATGTTGTAGCTGAGCGCCCCCTTGTTGACACTATCCTGCAGGGCAACAACCAGCTTGCCACTCTGCTCGCTAACCCCGAGCAGGGTCGGCTCGGTCGGTGCAAACACCAGCCGGTTCTCGACATCCAGCGGCGCCACATCCTTGATCAGGCGGATCTCCTGATCATCAGCCACGGCGGCACCGAGCGTCACCTCAATCCGGTTGCCAGGGGCCAGCATATTTTCACTTATCTGCTCCCCCACCGGAACGCCATTGAGCGTCACGCTCTGCACCGGATAGTAACTGCCCTCCCCGCCCAGCTCCGGCAGTTGCAGCACTATGTCAATCTGCTTGCCACGATAGTTCAATCCCTTGAGTGCAGCCTCGGGCTTGGCCCCCATCAGCTTGTGCAAGTGAGCGGTGACAAACGGCTTGATCCGGATCCCCCCCTCTTCCACCTTGTAGCCGAAGGTGGTGTCGGTCACCATGCCAAGGTAGCCCCCGACAGACCAGAGCTGGCGCTGGGAGTTGATCACCGGTCCCGTCAAATCGGGATGGGTCAGATCCATCAGGGAGGGCTGGCCGGAGAGCCACTCGAGGTTCTCCATGTTGGATAGGTTCAGCGCGGCACCGCGCATCAGGGAGTCGATATGGTGATCGACCACGGCAACGTTCTGCACCATGGCCGCCGCCTTCAGCCCGTAGGCGGAGACAAAGGGCCAAATGGCGCGGTTATGGTAAACCGGCATATCGGGTTGCTGCGGGAAGTAGACCGGCGCGCCATAAGGGCCCATGGGATAGCGACTGATGATCTCTTTGGCCTGCGCCTCATCGGCAACACCGGCCAGAATGGCGAGGGATTCCCCCAATAGATCGAACTTGTAGGCCGGGCTCTGATCGGTAGTGGTGTTGATCAGGCTGGCATACATCTTCTCGTCCGCCAGCCAGAAAGCGCGATTAATCGCCAGTTTCAGATCCCCCGCCCACTGGTTATAGCGGATCGCCAGCTCATCGTGCCCCAGCTCGCCCGCCACCCGCGCGGCCAGCAGCAACCCCTGATAGTGGGTCACGTTGGTGGAGAGAGATTTGCTCATGCCGATGTGAGCGATATCGGCGGTGATCCACTTGGCATAGGTCTGGTCGCGCCAATCGAGGAAGGATTGCTCGCCGACATAGAGACCATCTGCGCTATCGAAGGCGGCCAGACGATCACTCTCTATGGTGTTGCTCAGTCCTTCAAAGACCTCGGGCAAGAACGCACTGCGCTCGGCATCAGGCAGGGCGGCCAGCACCCGCTCGGCCCCCAGGGCCCAGCTCATGCGGTCGGTACTGATGGGCCAGCTGCCCCCGGTACCGGTATCCTGGATGATCTGGCGTCCTTGCGGGATCAAATTGTCCAGATCGCTTTTCAGCTCGGCTCTGAAATCCGAGAGCTTGAATCGCAGGGAGTTACGCGCACGCTGAGGATCAAGCGCCCCCAGCCCCAGATCGGTGGCGTAGGAGAGATCCCGCGTCCAGACGTAATGCCACTTGGCGCCGGTTTCAAAACAGTCGCACGGGATCGCCTGACCCCCGTTGTAACTGCCATCCTTGACCTGCGCCACGCTGTTCTGGCGCATCTCGTGGGTAGCCAGCGCAAACAGGGCATCAAAGACCATGTTGCCGGAGCGCAGGCGGGGCAGATCCGCTTGCTCCTGATAGGTAGTAAAGCTATCACCCGGATCACGCAACTCCTGAGTGGTCGACTGCGCATAGCTACGATACTCGTCACTGGCCCGCTTGACCGAGAAGGTGGCCGTTTCCGTCACTCCGGGCTTATAGGTCTCATACTCACGCTTCTCGATCAGCTCATGCCCTTCATGGGGATTGATCATGCCCAAATCACTATCGCCTGCAACGCTGACCTGCAACAGAGGAGCATTCTCATCCTGGCTGGCATCCAGCAGGAACTTGTAATACCCCTCCTGCTCTACCCGCACGGTTGCCAGCTGGCACTGAGCATCGCAGCGCTGCATCTTGACCGGGTTGTTCAATGCAATGACGCCATTGAGCCCAAAGCCGATCCCCTCCTGCGCGGAGGCGATCTTAATCTTGTGCTCACCCGCCGTCAGCTTGGCCACCATCACATACTGCTTGTCCCCCTGATAGACCATCTGCAGGACAGGCTCCAGATTGCCATCAATCCCTTTCAGATAGAGACTCTCGCTGTAATTGGGGTCATCACGCACCATGGAAAACTCGATGGCCGGTGCAGCCAGATCGGCATTGGTCACCTTGACCTGAATGTCGAGCAGCCCCTTTTCCGTCACCACCAGACGGTTGTTCTGCCCGTTGTTCTGGTAGTACATGGGATAGACCTGACCGGGGAAGATGCTGGTCTCCTTGCGGGAATCCGCAGAGAAATCGGGATATTTGGTCCACTCGGGGCCAGCCACTTTGAACGGGGACATACCCGAGTTCATTTTCAGGTTGTCCAGACGATAGACACCATCCTTGAAGGTCAGTTTGAACTTCTCCTCACGACCCCAGCCGCTAAACTCACCGACCATATAGAGATCAAAATTCCAGGGCGCCTTCACCTCGGGTTTGGCCCCGTTATCGTTGCCGCTGGATGAGCTGTCGTTACAACCGGACAAAAGAACCCCGCCGCAGCATAACGCCACGGATAATGCCAATGGACGAATTTTCATATATTCCCTTCGTTACTTTTTTGTTTTGTTATTGAAACAGCATTGAGTAAAACTGTTTTTGCCAGTCTACGTGGTCAACATTCACCAGAAAAATAGACTGCAACCCAATAGGCATAGATAACATCTATAACCAGATGAAATTACGTGATCCCCAGCACCAAACCGGCTATCAGGTGGCAAAAATGTATTGAAAACAACGTGAAGGGAGCCACATAAAATAGCCTGTCAGCGAAGAGGATTATTTGACAGCCCATGGTGATTACACTAGCTTGGCGCACCACCCGCCCATGACCGGACGCCATATTCGTGGACAAGCATCTAAGACAATTTATTGCAGTAGCCACCCACAAAAATGTCAGTCTGGCCGCCAGGCAAATGGGACTCAGCCAGCCGACGCTGACACACAACATGAAAAAACTTGAGGAGAGTCTGGAAACGACCTTGCTGGTCAGGCACGCGGGCGGCGTGACGCTCACCGCTGCTGGAGAGCTGCTGCTGGAGCAGGCGCGCATGATGCAGCGGATCTACGATGATACCCTCAGGCAGCTGGCCACCCTGCGCGAGCGCACCGCACGACCGCTAAACGTGGGCACCGGACATGCATGGTGGCAACCGGTATTGCAGCCTGTCACCGCCCGCTATCAGCAGGCCAACCCATCCTGCGCCATCAATATTGAAGTCGGCAACCATCTGCGTCTGCTCGATCTGCTGTTGGGCAATCATATCGATCTGTTTCTCGGACATGAAATTCACGGGCTGGCCAAAAATTACAGCCTGATATTTATCCCGCTATTTATTTCTCACGATGGGGTATTTGTCAGAGCGGGCCATCCCCTCACAGGGAAAATATGCAGCAAGCAGGACCTGGTCGATTATCCCAGCCTGCTGGTGACGCCGGATGAGGATAAATATCTGCATCTGGTCGATGATTTGGCGAGAAAAAAGCAGGAACGCGCCGCCATGAAGTTAAATGACAAAATCATTTATAGCAGCAACTCCCTGCTCACCAGCATTGATATTGTCAATAACAGCAATGCTGTCATGCCTTATCCGGTGAGCATGGCTGGTTATTTTTCCCGATTCGGTATTGGCCAGCTGAATATGGGCGAAGAGTACAACAAGGGGACTATCGGTATTTATATCCCTCGCGAGAAGATCGATGAGCCCCACATTCAGATGTTGTGCCAGGACCTTCAGGCTCAGGTCACTTGCAATAGCCCCTTGATCGCCACCTTCTGAGCCCGCAATAACCGAGCCGAACGCCTCTATCAAGGTCACCGGCTGGATGAATCAACAGCTCATCCAGCCAGATATCCCAACCCTTACCCCACCTCCCCCAGCGCGCCGATCAGGGCGTCGAGTCCTTGATCTACTTTCGAGCGAGGGCAGCCGACGTTGAGGCGGATATAGCCTGTGCCTTCTGGGCCGTAGGTGTCGCCGCGCATGATGGCGACCCGGTATTTCTCCACCAGCAAAGCTTGCAGCGCATCCATCCGTTCGGTGGAGTCGATGCCAAGGCCGTTCAAATCAATCCAGGCGAGATAGGTTCCCTCTGGCACCCGATAGTCGATGGCGGGGAAAGCCGCGTTGAGCCGCTGCAGATAGGCGGCCCGTGAAATCGGTCGTCAGACGGCAAGGCGGATGCTGACCCAGATGCAGCAACCCGAGCTCGCCCCACCCGCCATATCATCACGGCTCACCAGCAAACCGCAAAAGCGAGCATCGACCAGAGGCACACGGCTGCGGCGCGCGGGCAAATAACAAAGAGGGGGCGCAAAATGTGAGCCTGCTCACTGCGCTGGCAAGGAGAGATTGAGAGTCAAGTGGAGAGGAATATGATGGGCGCCCGCATCTCTTCACGAGCCCCTTTATGAGCAACCCGCACGACCAGAATCCGCCAACTGAAATCCATCGCTGTGACAAATGCAGGGAGCGTACCCGTCATATCGTGGTGCTGGTCGCCCGCGATCACTGCCAGGACATCATGCCCAAGGATCCGCGCAAAGCCTTCTGGCAAGCCTTTACTTCCAGCAGCATCACCAACTGGGCGTTTGGTGAAACACTGGCCTACCAGACCACCCATGTAAAACATCTAATTTGCGAACGCTGCGGGGAGAAGTTTCTGGAGTATTGAGTGGCGGTAGTACCCGGCAAGAGGTGAAGCTCAGCTTGCACTCACAGCGCCAGGCGGACAGATAACACCCACTTAATGAGTAATTTATTGATCTCTGGCAGGTTTTTGCCCTGTCATGGTTTCATTCAATTTTAATCGAGATTAATATGCCTCAGTTGGAAACCGGCCTACCTAGGTTTATGCATCAAGCTGTTTGGCCACCATTTTATATGGACGAATTACTGCTGCAGAGTAGAGACCATAGTCTACAAATAGTGAAAATTGGTCTTAAAAAGAAGAGATAAATAGTATTCATAATTTATATATCATTCCGAATTAATCATTATCTCTCGACAAAAAATTTTATTTTTACATTTAATTATCACATCATCTCAATGACGGTAACTATATGAGATTACATGAAATAAGCATTAAGAATTTTAGGAAGCTTAGAGATTGCACCATTCATTTTAGAGATTCAACATTTTTAATAGGTGCTAATAATGCAGGTAAATCCAGTGTATTCTCTGCAATTAAACTATTACATAGTGCTGGTAACGCCATACGAGAAGACTATTCAAAGACATACAACGATGAGCAAGAGCTCTATGAGTATGCAGAAGAAATAGAAATTATCGCCCGATATCACAACTTACCGGATGACGCGAAGGAGTGGATAGGTTTTAAAGGTCGAGTTATTCATGTCGATACACCACTAAAAAATGAAACATCTAACAGTATCGTATATAAAAAAGTATGGTCTATCAAACAGTCAAAACCCAAATTTTACATGTTAGAATATCCTAAAAAACCAAAGGATGTTTTTTCAAATGCAATAAATGTATCAGATTTGGTTAGTGAAACATTCTCAGCAGACTTCTTGAGAGAGTTTTTTGGTGACACTAACTTCGACAAAAAAATATCCCTAAAAGCTAATCAAGAAAAACTGGAAGACCTAACCGATTACTGGGAGGTTCAAGATAATCAAGAACCGAAATGGGTTGAAAATCCTGGTGGAATACCAGGCAACGTATTATCTAAATTACCACGCATTGTAATTATTCCTGCTGAATCCTGCGTATCAGAACTTACATCTAGCAGTGGAGCATTACATTCACTCTTAGGTGATTTATTTGAACAAGTGCGCTCCACATCTGAAAACTACGAACAAGCACAAATATTTCTAAACAGATTGGCTTTAGAGCTCAACCCAAATGATATAGAAACTGACTTTGGCAAGCTCATAGAAGAGTTGAATGGAATGGCTCACAATCTATTTCCAGATTCATCTGTTCATGTTTCAGCAGCCCTAGACAAACCAGAAAAAACAATAAAACCTCAATTTTCGGTTGAGTTAGAAAGTAACGTCAAGACTGAGGTTTCTTATCAAGGCCATGGAATGATACGTGCAACTGCATTTCAACTGCTACGCTTTGTTCAAGAGTTTGTAAATAGAACGGCAGATAATCCAAGAAGTACAATATTTTGTTTTGAAGAACCTGAAATTTATTTGCATCCTTCCGCGGCAAATCAATTAAGAGATTCACTCTATGATTTAGCCGGGCCAAGCTGTCAAATAGTAGCAACAACTCACTCACCATACATGGTTAATCTAGGCACGGAAAAAAGTGTGAGCTTAACTAAATTTTCCTATAATGCAGACCGATTTACTGACACGACTTCATTCAACTTAGAAAGCGCATTTTCAAACCTTCAAGACAATGAAAAACAAAATCTTAAAATGCTACTCAAGATAGATGATTATATATCTCGAATGTTTTTTACGAACAAGTGTGTCTTTGTTGAAGGCGATACTGAAGAAGTTGTTGTGCGCGAAACTATTAAGAGATTATCTCCCGAAGATAAAGCTCGAGTTATCGGTAACTGTGAATTTTTAAGAGCTAGAGGAAAAGCCGTATTGATATCCATAGCCAAGTATCTTAATGCATTAGATGTTGAATATATTTTTATGCATGATAGAGATGCGGGAACAGCTAAAGCCGAAGCGATGAATGCACCTATTTTGGCTGAAACTGGAGCTGATCGAAGAATTATGATTGAAGAGTGTATTGAAGACCTTCTAGGCTATGATGCTCCATCGAGTGAAAAACCATACAAAGCATTTCAACATATATCCCAAAATTGGGACAATGATTTTAATGGTCTTCCTGAACGCTGGAAAACCATTTTTTTAGAATTATGTGCACCATATTTGGACCATCTAAAACCGATCCAATGAGCTCATAGGCTTGGGTAGCGAAGCATATTCAGACATTCGCGTAATCAACATCAATCCAGTAGGGTGCAATAAGCGCAGCGCATTGCACCTCTATCTTTGCCACCACCCAGCCTGCCCAAACAAGCGGTGCAATTCACTTTGTTTATTGCACCCTATGGTGCGCCAATGGCTGTGGTTTTTCTTGCCCGTTGTGGTGAGCTGTCTGGCACCGATGGTGCAACCCATTTATCCAGCTTGTTCTGCTCGCACCTCCTCTGCGTCCGCCCCTCGCATCCCGCCAGCGAGGCCATTTCTGTGCGTTGGCTCACATCCAGCAGCCATTTTTCACCTCACAAATTTATAGAAAGAGCGCGCCCATCCACTGCGTAAAAACTCACCGCACGGCCAAAACGCTGAACCACGAACAAACACAAACAATTGATTTTAATCATCAATAAAAATATGAGCGATTCAATCCGCCCCCATTTCAGCAGCTGTTCAGCTTTGCGATCAGGGTCACACTCAAAGTGATGGCGCACAAAAATCCAGTTATTCGCACATTTGTCCGATAGGGTGACCTCTCCCTCGGCGCGATAATAGTCGGGTCAATTTTGTCTGCATGCCGGCCTGCAAGGGCGGCATGCCAACAGGCTCCGGCAACGGAGCGGGGAGAGCGCCATGATAACCACCTTGATCAATGAACATCTGATCAACCTCGATTTGAAAGCGACGCGTAAGGAAGAGGTCTTCACCGAGATGGCCCGCCTGCTGGCGTCGCAAGGCAAGGTCAGCGACGAGCAGGCCTTTATCAAGGATCTGTGGGCCCGCGAAGAGCTGGGTAACACCGGCTTTGAAGAGGGCGTGGCCCTGCCCCACGCCAAGAGTGCGGCGGTATGCAATCCGGCGGTCGCCATCGGCATCAGCCGCAACGGCATCGAGTACGGCGCCGAAGATGGCAAGCCGTCCCACATTTTCTTTATGATCGCCTCCCCCGATGGCGGCGCCAACCACCATATCGAAGTGCTGGCCGAGCTCTCCGGCAAGCTGATCGAAGAGGGCTTTATCGCCAAACTGCTGGCGGCAAAAACCCCGGCCGATGCGCTGGCGCTGCTGCTGACCAAGAAAGAGGAGCAGAGCGCGGCCCCGACCACCAGCAAAGGCTTTATTATCGGTGTCACCGGCTGCCCGGCCGGTATCGCCCACACCTATCTGGCGGCCGAGTCGCTGGAGCGCGCCGCCAAGGAGCTGGGTTATGAGGTGAAGGTGGAGACCAACGGCTCCATCGGTGTCAAGAACAGCCCGACCGCAGACGAGATTGCCCGCGCCACCGCCATCGTGGTCGCCTGTGACAAGCAGGTGGACATGGCCCGCTTCGCTGGCAAGCCGCTCATCAAGACCGGCGTAAAAGCCCCCATCAAGGATGGCAAGGGTCTGATTGAGCAGGCGCTGAAAGCCCCCGCCTATGTGGCGGACAAGGATGAGAAGAAGGGTGACGAGAAGCGCGCCAGCGGCGGCAGCTCGGATCTCTATCGCTACCTGATGAACGGCGTATCGCACATGATCCCGTTCGTGGTGACCGGTGGTCTGCTTATCGCCCTGTCACTGGCCATCGGCGGTAACCCGACCCCGAGCGGCATGCAGATCCCGGAAGGGAGCATGTGGAACCAGATCCTCAACGTGGGCGTGGCCGCCTTCACCCTGATGATCCCCATTCTGGCGGGCTATATCGCCTACGCCATCGGTGACCGTCCGGCACTGGCGCCGGGCTTTATCGGCGGCTGGATCGCCAACAACGGCAGCTTCTACGGCGCTGATGCCGGGACCGGCTTTATCGGTGCCATCATCGCGGGCCTGTTGGTCGGTTATCTGGTGCGCTGGATTGCCACCCGTCAGTACCACAAGATGGTGCAACCGCTAGTGCCGATCCTGATCGCCCCCATCATCGGGTCGCTCTTTATCGCTGCGGTCTTTATCTTCATCATCGGCGCCCCGATTGCCGACATGATGACTGGCCTGAACGCCATGCTGCTCTCCATGAGCGGTGGCAGTCTGGTGCTGCTGGGTATCGTGCTGGGTGGTATGGCTGGTTTTGATATGGGTGGCCCGGTCAACAAGGTGGCCTTCCTGTTCTCGGTGGGCATGATTGCCTCCGGTCAGACCCAGTTTATGGGTGCCATGGCCTGCGCCATCCCGGCTGCCCCTCTTGGCATGTCGCTGGCGACCGTGCTCGGTCGCAAGCTCGGTATCTTCGATGCCTCTGAAATCGAAGCGGGCAAAGCCGCCGGTGCCATGGGTCTGGTGGGAATCTCCGAAGGGGCGATTCCGTTCGCCGCCCGTGACCCGCTGGCCGTTATCCCGGCCAACATTCTGGGCAGCATGACCGCCGCCGTGATGGCCTTCCTGTTCGGCATCACCAACAGCGTTGCCCACGGTGGCCCCATCGTGGCCCTGCTGGGCGCCGTCAACAAGCCGCTGCTGGCCCTGCTCTGCATGATCTGCGGCGCCATCGTCACCGGCGTGGTGGCGGTTGCCCTGAAAAAGCTGCGAGTCAAAAAGAGTGACGAGGTGACCCTGGCCAAGGTGGCCTGAGTCCCCCCTCGCCATCGCGGCTCGTAGAGCATAAAAGAGGCCACCCCACGGGGTGGCCTCTTGTTTTTTGGGGATAGCTGGCGAGCCGTATTTCCCAAAATCGCCCCCCGAGAAATGGTGGTCAATCAGCCCTCTCCCTTCACTTTTCCCCTTACCTTTCCCTGGCTCCCTTCTGGCCTATCCATCCCACCAGCCCAGCCCAGCCCAGCCCAGCCCAGCACTCGCACAAAGCGCCAAACTGGCTGAAATGGCAGCAATCCGGCGTCAGCGGTGTGATGTTTCTCACGCTTTGTCCGCGAAAGCGCAAAAACTAGGAAAATTTCCTAGCCCCACTAGGGATGGCTCTCAAGCCATTTTTTGCCCCTCTTATTAGAGTCACCCCACCTGATGTCGTGACCCGCACCGCGACGGGCAATGTGCCCCGTCATCCCGTGCCGGGCCCGGGTTTATATGGATGGAGCGTCGAGCGCAGCAACGGCTGACAGCCCCGACGTTCCGTTCCCCCTTCCGTGGCGTGACCTCGAACAACCTATCTACAAATGAGGGGCGCGGCGGAAATACCGTCTATCTCGCAGAGGATGAACGAAGATGTTGAAATTGCTCCAACAGGTCCGGGTCCCCACCCTCGACCTGCCGGTCGAAGCCCGGCGCAAGCTCTGGTTCAAGCCGTTTATGCAATCTTATCTGGTTGTATTTATTGGCTATTTGACCATGTATCTGATCCGCAAGAACTTCAACATTGCGCAAAATGACATGATCCAGGAGTACGGTCTCTCCATGACCGAGCTTGGCATGATCGGCCTTGGCTTCTCCATCACCTACGGGGTGGGCAAGACCATCGTCTCCTACTATGCCGACGGCAAGAACACCAAGCAGTTCCTGCCGCTGATGCTGATCCTCTCCGCGCTCTGCATGCTGGGCTTCAGTGCCAGCATGGGCGGCACCGGTTTCAGCCTCTACTTCATGATCTTCTTCTATGCCCTGAGCGGTTTCTTCCAGAGCTGTGGTGGCTCGTGCAGCTACTCCACCATCACCAAGTGGACCCCTCGCAACAAGCGCGGCACCTATCTGGGCATGTGGAACCTCTCCCACAACGTGGGCGGTGCCGGTGCGGCCGGTGTGGCGCTGTTCGGTGCCAACTACCTGTTCGATGGCAACGTGCTCGGCATGTTTATCTTCCCCTCCATCATCGCGCTGATCGTCGGTTTTATCGGCCTGCGCTTTGGTAGTGATTCACCGGAAGCCTATGGCCTTGGCAAGGTGGAAGAGCTGTTTGACGAAGTGGCGAGCGAAGAGGATATCGCGACCGAAGAGCAGAAGCTGACCAAGTGGCAGATCTTCGTGAAGTACGTGCTGCTCAACAAGGTGATCTGGCTGCTCTGCTTTGCCAACATCTTCCTCTACGTGGTGCGTATCGGTATCGACCAGTGGTCCACCGTCTATGCCCACCAGGAGCTGGGCTTCTCCAAAGACGTGGCTATTCAGGGCTTTACCTTCTTCGAAGTGGGCGCACTGGTCGGCACCCTGATGTGGGGTTACCTCTCCGATCTGGCCAATGGCCGTCGTGGTCTGGTTGCCTGCGTGGCGCTGGCGCTGATCATCGCCACCCTGGGTCTCTACCAGCATGCGACTACCCAGTTTATGTTCCTGGGCTCCCTGTTCACCCTAGGCTTCCTGGTGTTTGGTCCGCAACTGCTGATCGGCGTCGCCGCCGTAGGCTTCGTCCCCAAGCAGGGCATCAGCGTGGCTGATGGCGTCAAGGGCACCTTTGCCTACCTCATCGGTGACAGCTTCGCCAAACTGGGTCTGGGCATGATCGCCGATGGCACCCCCATCTTCGGTCTGACCGGCTGGACCGGCACCTTCGCCGCGCTGGATATCGCAGCCGCCGCCTGTCTGGTACTGATGGGTTGTGTCGCGGTCGCCGAAGAGCGCAAGATCCGCCGCATCAAGCGCGAACTGAAAGCCGCCGAACTGGCCGCCCAGACCGCCTGATAGCCATAACAACAGACGCAGATTGTTCAGGGCCACCCACCGGGGTGGCCCTTGTTGTTTGGAGCAACCAGCCACCCGACTGGCCCGGCATGAGCCTGCACTGCCGTTCAAGGGGCAGGCATATCCCCATCAAGATCCCACTTTTCATATGCGCTTTTGGTAAAAGCCCCCCGCTGGCGCTATCTTGTTGCTCCCCCTTGTCAGCATCACAGAGAGCAGATGAAGATCGTCGCCGTCACCGCTTGCCCGACCGGTATTGCCCATACCTATATGGCTGCCGATGCCCTGCAAAAAGCCGCCACTGGGCTGGGACTCAAGATCAAGGTCGAGACACAGGGCGCCATGGGCATGGAGAACATGCTGACCGCCCGCGATATTGCCAGCGCCGACCTGGTGCTGATTGCTTCCGATATCGAGATTGAGCAGAAAGAGCGCTTCCTCGGCTGCACCATCCATCAGGTGAGACTGGAAACCGTGCTGCTGGATGCCAACGCCGTACTCAAGGCCCTGCCGATCCCGGCCTGATGCTGACCCGCGAAATCACCTTCTACTGCCAGCAGGGGTTGAGCATCACCCAGGCCAAGCAGTTGAACCGGCTGGCGGGGATGTTCAAATCCACCATCCGCTGTGCCAACCTCACCCGGCGCCAGACCGTTGCCGCCAGCAACCAGCTCTCCCTGTTGACCCTCGCCACCCAGCCCGGCGATCTCTGCCAGTTGCAAATTGAAGGGTGCGATGCCGAGCTCGCCCACATGGCCTTCACCTGCTGGTGCGGGGAGCTGGGTCAACCGCTGGTGCGCCCGCGCACCGCCGCGCTGGCGGAGTTGCGACTGGCAAACGCCTTGCCCGACTACCATTTTGCCCTGCGCCAGCTGGCCCACAGCCCCGAACCGCTGACCAAAGCCGAAGCCCTCGAGCATCTGATCGATCTGCTGCCCACCGAGCTGATCACCGACCGCGCCACACTGACCGCCGCAGTGGAGCGGCGCGAGCAGGTCTCGGCCACCATCATCCGCCCCGGCCTTGCCATGCCTCATGTATTGAGCGAAGGGATCAGCCAACCAGCGCTGACCCTGCTCAATTGCAAGGAGCCCATCGAGTGGGGCTCTCAAATCGGGCCGGTGCAGACCATTATTCTGCTGGCGGTGCCGATTGGTAGCGGACGGGAGACCCTGCGCCCCCTCACCCGACTGGCGCAGGCGATGATCGACGATGTGGTTAGCCACGCCCTGCTGTTGGCGGGCTCGGCCCCCGCCCGTCAGGCTATCGTCATAGAGAGCCTGCTAAGCTAGGCGAATTGGCTCCGGGCACTGCTTGCTGTAACGCCAGCCATTCATCCAGCCCTCAGCACCCTGTGGTACACTCGCTGCCATCGTCTGTCTGAAGTGTGTATCCGATGAAATCTCCCCGCTCCCGTCTCTCTGTCAACCGTACGCCGCGCGATAACGCCCCGCGCACGACTACCAAACCAGCCGCACCCCGCCATGCATCCCCCCGCAAACCGGAGCTGGCCCCAGAGGATCGCAAATTGCTCCTGCTGAACAAGCCCTATATGGTGCTCTGCCAGTTCACCGACGAGGCGGGCCGCGAGACTCTCAAGGATTACATCAAAGAGCCCGGCATCTATGCCGCAGGGCGGCTCGATCGCGACAGCGAGGGGCTGCTGCTGCTCACCAACGATGGCAAGCTGCAGGCGCGCCTCACCCAGCCGGGGGAGAAGACCCCCAAGACCTACTGGGTGCAGGTGGAAGGGCTCCCGAGCGAGGAGAAACTGGCCGCCCTGCGCGCCGGTGTGGAGCTCAATGACGGCATGACCCTGCCCGCCGGGGCGCGCATCATGGATGCACCTGCGGTGTGGCCGCGCAATCCGCCCATTCGCGAGCGCAAGGAGATCCCCACCAGCTGGCTGGAGATCAAGATCATCGAGGGGCGCAACCGGCAGGTACGGCGGATGACCGCCCATATCGGCCACCCCACCTTGCGCCTTATTCGCTACGCCATCGGTGACTGGACCCTGGATGGTCTGGCACCCGGCGAGAGCCGCGCCCTGCCCGCCCCCGAGCTGGCGCCGAGCTCCAGCCGCAGCCCTCGTCCCTCCTCATCCCGTTCAGGCGCTCATACCGCCAAACCGGCCAAACCGGCAGGAGATGCGCCACGGCGGGCCAGCCAGCCGAGACGGGACGAGCGTCCCCGCAGCACTCACCCAACCGAGCGTTCAACCTCAAGCCCGACTGGCGGCAAAACCCGCAGCAGCGGGCGAGGAACGGCACGCAGACCCGCCCGAGCGGGCAATCCCAATAGCAACGACAAGGGGTCATGATGAGCAATCAGGCAGAGCAATCGGCCACCAGCCACGCCCGCATGGAGGCGCGCCTGACGGTCGCCGCCCTGGTGCAGTGGCAGGGGCGCTTTCTGGTGGTGGAAGAGGAGATAAAAGGCCAGCGCCGTTTCAACCAGCCCGCCGGCCATGTGGAGCCGGGGGAAAACCTGCTTGAAGCGGCCTGTCGCGAACTGAAAGAGGAGACGGGGCTGACCGCCACACCGACCGCCTGGCTTGGCACCTATCTCTACAAACCGGCCGACAGCGAGGCCACCTATGTGCGCACCGCCATCATCTTCGACCTTGAAAAAGCGCCGGGTCAGCACCATCCAGAGGATCCTGACGGCGATGTGCTGGCTTGCCACTGGCTCACTCTGGAAGAAATAGCGGAATGCAAACCGGCCCTGCGCAGCCCCTTGGTATGGCAGTGCATTCAGGATTATCTGGCGGGAACACGGCTGCCACTCTCGGCCCTCAAGGCCTTTATATGAGGCCATTTGACACTCTTTTTCGGCGACAAAGGCCAACAACAGAAAAACGATTTCCTGCTATCAGGCTCCTGATGGGAACTGCGGCATGGATATGTGACCGGGGGCGCAAAACTCTGGTAGAATACGCCCCGTTTAAACGAACTGGTAACTTCGACTAATGACAGACAACAGCCAAATCAAGGTGATCGTCGGCATGTCCGGCGGCGTGGATTCTTCCGTCTCGGCCTACCTGCTCCAGCAGCAGGGCTATCAGGTCGAAGGCTTGTTCATGAAGAACTGGGAAGAAGACGACACGGACGAGTACTGCTCTGCCGCCCAGGATTTGGCTGATGCCAAGGCCGTCTGCGACAAGCTGGGGATGAAACTCCACACCATCAACTTCGCGGCCGAGTACTGGGACAACGTGTTCGAGCACTTCCTCGAAGAGTACAAGGCTGGCCGCACGCCGAACCCGGATATCCTGTGCAACAAGGAGATCAAGTTCAAGGCGTTCCTCGAATTTGCCGCCGAAGAGCTGGGTGCCACCTACATCGCCACCGGCCACTATGTGCGCCGTGACGACAGCACAGGCCGCCCGCGCCTGCTGCGCGGTCTCGATACCAACAAGGATCAGAGCTACTTCCTCTATACCCTGAGCGAGAAGCAAGTGGGTCAGAGCCTGTTCCCGGTTGGCGATCTGGAGAAGCCCGAGGTGCGCCGCATCGCCGAGCAGCTGGATCTCATCACCGCCAAGAAGAAAGACTCCACCGGCATCTGCTTTATCGGCGAGCGCAAGTTCAAGGACTTCCTGGCCAAGTTTCTGCCCGCCCAGCCCGGCAAAATCGAGACCGTGGATGGCAAGGTGATCGGCGAGCATCAGGGTCTGATGTATCACACCCTGGGCCAGCGCAAGGGGCTCGGTATCGGTGGTCGCAAAGATGCCACCGAAGAGGCCTGGTATGTGGTCGACAAAGAGGTCGAGCGCAACGTGCTGGTGGTGGCGCAGGGCGAACATCCCCGCCTCTACTCCGATGGTTTGATTGCCAGCCAGTTGCACTGGGTGGATCGCACCCCCATTCGCGAACCGCGTCGCTGCACCGTCAAGACCCGCTACCGCCAGCAGGATATCCCCTGCCTGATCCAGCCCATCGACGACGAGACCATCCGGGTCATCTTCGACGAGAAACAGGCTGCGGTCACCCCGGGCCAGTCCGCCGTCTTCTACGACGGGGAAGTGTGTCTGGGCGGCGGCATCATCGAACAACGTTTCAGCCATCCGGTTTGAATCCTTAACAGAAGGCAGCAGACGTGAACGATAAATTCCAAGACAGAACAATGGCCTTTGCCGGCATCTGCCAGGCCGCGTATCTGGTGCAGAAGGTGGCCCGAGACGGCAGCTGTGACGAGGCCGCCCTGCGCGAGAGCCTCTCCAGCATTCTGGTGACCAACCCGAGCCAGCCGCTCGAGGTGTTCAACAACACCCATCTGGCCATTCGCGACGGCTACCGTGCGCTGGTCGAGCAGCTAGGTGCCGACGGCAGCCAGAAGAATGCCGAGCTGACCCGCTACGTGGTCAGCCTGATTGCACTGGAGCGCAAGCTGGCCAAGCGCAAAGACATTCTCAATATGCTGGGTGAGCGGATCAGCCAGATCGGTCGCCAGCAACAGCACTTCGATCTGCTCGACGAGCAGATTTTGGCCAACATGGCGAGCATCTACAGCGATCTTATCAGCCCCATCGGGCCGCGCATCCAGGTGGCGGGTACCCCGCTGTTCCTGCAGCAACCGCTGGTGCAGCACAAGGTGCGCGCCCTGCTGCTGGCAGGCATTCGTGCCTGCGTGCTGTGGCGTCAGCTCGGTGGCAGCCGCACCCAAATCATCTTCGCTCGCAAGAAGATGGTGGAGCTGGCCAAACGTTACTAATCATCGGCTCGCGCGCGGGCAAGCGAGGTCGACATCAGGGTGAACAGCCGCACATCCGCCTTGATGACAACTCAGCCCCACGCGCGAGTGGATACGGATCCCCCACACAAATCATCAGGAGTTCACCCCATGGAGCTGTCCGCGCTGACTGCTGTTTCCCCGATTGACGGTCGTTATGGCGACAAGGCCGATGCCCTGCGCCCTATCTTCTCCGAATTCGGCCTGCTGCGTTTTCGCGTCGAAGTCGAGGTGCGCTGGTTGCAAAAACTGGCCAGCCACGCCGGGATCCCGGAAGTCCCTGCCCTGAGCGCGGCCGCCAACGCCCTGCTCGATGGCATAGTCAGCAACTTCAACGAGAGTGACGCCGCCCGTATCAAACAGATCGAGCGCACCACCAACCATGATGTGAAAGCGGTGGAGTACTTCCTCAAAGAGAAAGTCGAAGTGAACCCGGAGCTGGCGGCTGTCAGCGAGTTCATCCACTTCGCCTGCACCTCGGAAGACATCAACAACAACTCCCACGGTCTGATGCTGAAAACCGCTCGCGAAGAGGTCATCAAGCCTTATTGCGAGAAACTGATCAGCGAGCTCAAGCGTCTGGCTCACGAGTACCGTGACATGCCGCTGCTCTCCCGTACCCACGGCCAGCCGGCGACCCCGAGCACCATGGGCAAGGAGATGGCCAACGTCGCCTACCGTCTGGAGCGCCAGTTCAAGCAGATCATGGCGGTGGAGATCCTCGGCAAGATCAACGGTGCGGTCGGCAACTACAACGCCCACCTCAGTGCCTACCCGGATGTGGACTGGCACCAGTTCTCCGAGGAGTTTGTTACCTCCCTGGGTCTGACATGGAACCCCTACACCACTCAGATCGAGCCGCACGACTATATCGCCGAGCTGTTCGACGCCATGGCCCGCTTCAACACCATCCTGATCGACTTCGACCGCGATGTGTGGGGTTACATCTCCCTGGGTCACTTCAAGCAGCGCACCATCGCGGGGGAAATCGGCTCCTCCACCATGCCGCACAAGGTCAACCCCATCGACTTCGAGAACTCCGAAGGCAATCTGGGTCTGGCCAACGCCGTGTTCCAGCATCTGGCGAGCAAGCTGCCCATCTCCCGCTGGCAGCGTGATCTGACCGACTCTACCGTGCTGCGCAACCTGGGTGTGGCAGTGGGTTACTCCCTGATTGCCTATCAGGCGACCCTCAAGGGCATCTCCAAGCTGGAAGCCAACGACGCAGCCATGGCTGCCGATCTGGATGCCAACTGGGAAGTGCTGGCCGAGCCGATCCAGACCGTGATGCGCCGCTACGGTATCGAGAAGCCTTACGAGAAGCTCAAGGAGCTGACCCGTGGTCGCCGCGTCGATGCTGAAGGGATGCGCACATTTATCGACACCCTGGAGTTGCCGGAAGCGGTCAAGGTCGAGCTGAAGAAGCTGACCCCGGCCAACTACATCGGCGACGCCCAGCGTCTGGTCGATCTGCTGAAGTAAGCCAACCGGCAGTGACGAAGGGGCCCTGTGCACGATACGCCACAGGGCCCCTGTTATTTTCCCTGCCACGGCAGGATCCCGAGTGGCTTTTCCCAAGCCCGCCTTGGGCAAAACCTCTTTGCGATACACGAGAAACAGCATGTACGAACTCAATCTGGATATCGCTCACTTCCTCGAGCACTACTGGCAGAAGCGCCCGCTCCTTATCAAGGGTGGCTTCAAGGACTTTCAGGATCCCATCAGCCCGGACGAGCTGGCGGGTCTGGCCATGGAAGAGGTGGTAGAGTCCCGCCTCGTCACCCGTTTCGACGGCAAGTGGGATGCGGCCCACGGTCCCTTCGAATCCTATGACCATCTGGGCGAAGAGAACTGGACCATTCTGGTACAGGCCTGCAACCACTGGGCCCCCGAGGTGAACGAGCTGGCGGTGCCGTTCCAGTTCATCCCGGGCTGGCGCTTTGACGATGTGATGGTGAGCTTCTCCACCCCCCATGCGGGTGTCGGCCCCCACATCGACAACTACGATGTGTTCATCACCCAGGGTCTGGGCAAGCGCCACTGGCGAGTCGGCGATGCCAAGCCGCTCAACGAGTTCGCCGCCCACGCCGCCCTGCTGCACTGCGAACCGTTCGAGGCGATCATCGACGTCATCATGGAGCCGGGTGACATCCTCTACATTCCGCCAGGATTCCCCCACGAAGGCTACGCCATCGAGCCCTCCATGAACTTCTCGGTGGGTTTCCGCGCGCCGGATGCCAAAGCGCTTATCTCCTCCTTTGCCGATCACCTGATCGACAACGAGGTGCGTACCGAGCGTTACGGCGATGCCGATCTCAAGCCCCGCGCCCGTCACGGCGAGATCCAGCCCCACGAACTGCACCGTCTGCGCGAGCTGATGCAGCAGGCCCTTGATGACGAGACCCTGTTCAAGGAGTGGTTCGGCACCATGATCTCCGAGGCCAAGCACGATCTGGACGTCAATCCGGTGGAGCCAGACTACAGTGCCGAGGAGGTAGCCGACCTGCTGACCCAGGGCGAGCCTGCCATCAAGGTGCCGGGTCTGCGCACCGTCTGGTTTAGCGGCGAGAGCCAGCAGTGCTTCATCGACGGCGAAGCCTGGACGCTGCAGAGCGAAGACGCGGCCGCCATTTCGCTCTTGTGTGACAAAGACATCATCACTCAGGCCGACATGGTGGAGCTGGCCGATCAGGCTGGCTTCCTGCAACTGCTGACCCGTCTGGTCAACCGTGGTTACTGGTTCTTCAACTGATCCGGCGGTAAGCGAAGGATAAAAAGGCGCCTTATGGCGCTTTTTTGTCACTCAGAGGCGATTCAATTAGCAATCGATGCGCGAAGCTGAACCTACTCTTGATGAACCGACAGGTGGTCATTTATTGAGCTAACATGGATGGGTATCATGCGTCCGTCCCTGTTCACAAGAGAAGCGCCACCATGCAAATCACCTCCCGGCCCATGCCGCTGCCCGATTACGGCAAATCCCCCTCCTCTCCCGCTGTCACACCCGAGCAGGTCAATCAGGCCCGTAACGAAGCACTGACCAAGAAGGATGAATTGCAGGCACAGAGCGAAGAGAAAGCAACGGTTCGCAGAACCCTGGCGGTCTCTTATACGGCTAACCAGCAAGATAAAGCCGTGGTGGAGCGCTACCTGGAGGCCAGCGGTCAGGAGAGCGACAGCAAGTCGGGCCCGAGCACGGCTGATATGTATCAGGCTGCGAATCGCTACCAGCGCCAGCAGAATCTGAGCGACTACATGCAATTCCAGCAGAGCCCGCTCGCCCAGCAGATGGGTGACATGGTGGGCGAAGATAATCGCAAGGGCACCCAGCTCGATATCATTGCCTGAGCCTATTTGCTCGAATAAGCCCGGCAGGGACTGATATAAACTGAAAAAGCCCTCGATGAGGGCTTTTCGTTATAGCTTGTCGCTGCAACTTCTCGCTAGAAATGGGACTCTTCTGCCTGCGCGTCCGGCAGCTCGTCAGGGAGTTCATCAAACAGGGGGTGATAGAGCACCTCCCCCTGCACTCCCGCAAACCCCCCTTCCTGCAGCTCCATCGCCATAAAGCAGTCGGCAGGTACCTCATAGATGCAGTGCAGGCCAAACTCGCTGGCCGGGCGGAAACCGAAACGGCTGTAATAGGCCGGATCCCCGAGTACTACCACCCCTTTCCAGTCCATCTCGAGCGCCGTATCAAGCCCTTCACGGATAAGATCCGAGCCAATCCCCTGACCTTGCCAGTCAGGATGAACCGCGACCGGCGCCAGACCGAGCCAGGGCCCTTCCATGCCGTTAATGGTGATCGGGCTTAGCATCAGGTGCCCCATGAACTCGTACTCTTCCTCTTCGACCATGGTCACTACGGCGGCACCACATTCGCGCAGGCGGTTGACCAGTTCGGCCTCATCGGAACGACCGAAGGCGGCACTCAGCAGCTCATAGACCGGCAGCATGTCACCGGGGCGCTCGGTTCTCAACATCAGGTATTACTCCTCGTACAGCAGAGCGGGCATTATTCCACACAACGGCTGGTCATTCTGAGTACCTTTGTCCAAAAATGGGAGGGTGCACTCAGGAAAACGAGCGGCAAACTGCTGCTGCAAGGCTGTTAGCGTAGCCGGGGTGGCCCTGTTCATCGCCTCGCGGTAGGCCAGCCAAAGGGCGGGAGCCTCCCGCGCCAACCGCTCAAAGGTCAGTTCGGGCGTTTGATGCCAACAGCCATCCAGCTCGTCGACCAGCTCCGGCAGCTCCACCAGCAGCCGTAACTGCTGATAGCGTATCTGCGAAGAGTCACCGTTGCTGCCCAGCGCCTGCGCCATCAATTGGTTGAACCAGTGGAGCCGTGATACGCGCTCCTCGCGGCTGAGCAGATCGGGCCCTTGACGCTGCAGCGCGGCCAGGTGCAGCAACCACGCCAGCCCCTGTTCATCCCTGTCTTTCAGCAAGACGCCGCCAAGATGGGACAACTGCTCCGGTTCGGCCTGCTCCAGCAGATCGATGGGGTAACAGTGCATCGCCAGCAACCGCTCAAGATGCGGCGGGCAGTGCAGAGAGCAGGGCTCCTCCGCGCCCCTCTCATCCACAAAGAGCGAAATGGCCAGCTTGCCGTTGGTACTCTGCCGATTGGTCGTTGCGGGATCCCACAGGATCACCACGGCGATCCGCTCATCTGCCAGCCAGCGGGAAATTTCCTCGGGCAAGGGATTGGGCAAGGAGGGAGCGCGATCCAGTCGCCAGTAGCTCACCTCGCACGGCTGACGACCGCTGATATGGCGCCGCCCGCGATAGTGCATCCCCAGTTTTGCCATCACCCGGCCGGAGGCTAAATTGTCTAGCATATGGCGAGCCGTCAGCGCAGGCAGTTGCAGTTGGTCAAAGGCGAACCCCTTGACCAAACCAGCGGCCCGGGTCGCCAGACCGCGATTTTGCCAGGGCACGCCCACCCACCAGGCGAGCTCGCCATTCCATTGCAAGGAGATCACTCCAACCAGCGCCACCCCTTGCTCCTCTGGCAAGGTGATGGCCCAGCTCCAGCCAAGGCCAAGCGCCGCTTTGCGCCAGCTGAGCGCCAGCCAGTCGCGGGCCCCCTCCGGCGGATAGGGGTGAGGAATATTGAGGGTGTAGCGCGCCAGCGCCTCGTCGCTGCAGTAGCGCACTATCTCGCGTTCATCGTCGGCCTGCAGCGGTCGCAATACGACACCTGATAGCGGATGCCCCTCAGCCAGGGTCGGCACCGTCACGCGGCGCGCCAGCAGGCGATTGAGCACGGCGCCCAAATCGGCCTCGGGGGTGAGCGGCAGATCGGCCCCCACAGGGCCAAGGGTGAGCAGTCCCTGCTCCCTGGCGAGGGTCAATAGGGAGGTAGAGGCACTGATCAGGATCTGGCGGCTGGGATCAACATGAAAATCCGCCAGCAGATCCCCATCGAGCCAAGTAGCCAGCAGGGCCCCCGGGCAGAGCACCCCGTCAGGAGGACTGCTCGCCCAGGGAGCATCGGTTTGATCGAGGACGGCGGCCGCCTCTTTGCCCAGTAGCAGCTGCCAGCGATGACCCTGCTGCTGCCAGTGCGGCAACAGCGCAGCCCACTGCGGTTGCCACAGACTGGCCTCGATCAGCAGTTCCATCAGCTGGCCTGACAGGCCGCGGGCAGCGTCAGGTGACGGGGATGGGCTTCAATACGGGCGATCCAGCTACGGATAGCGGGCCACCCCTGCAGAGAGAAGATCCCCTCCTCTGCCACATGGGTGTAGGCATAAAGGGCGATATCGGCGATGGTCGGCGCATCACCACACAGGTAGGGGCTCTGTTTCAGCTGTTGCTCCATCACCGCCAGCGCCTTCTCGCCACCGGCTTTCAGCCCGTCGAGACGCGCCTCCTGCGACTCGGGTCGGCCGAGATAGTGAACGATGAAGCGGGCCACCGCGATGTATGGCTCGTGGCTGTATTGCTCGAAGAACATCCATTTGAGCACCTCGGCCTGCTGGCGCGGATCGGTTGGCCACAAGGTGCTACCTTGCGCCAGATAGAAGAGGATGGCATTGGATTCCGCCAGCGTATCGCCCTGACCCATCTCCAGCACCGGGATCTTGCCGTTGGGGTTCATGGCCAAAAATGCAGGGGTACGGGTATCCCCCGCCTGAATATCGACCTCTACCCACTCAAGGGGCAGCTCCAGCCAGCGGGCCAGCAGCCACACCTTGTAACAGTTGCCGGAACGCAGATCACCATACAGACGCATACACACTCCTTGTGAAAACAGATTTGAACAGCGCACTCAGGGAGCCAGACGCTCGATATGCCAGCCATCCCCATCGCGGGTGTAGTAGAAACGATCGTGCAGGCGATGCTCACCCCCCTGCCAGAATTCGACCGTGTCGATCCGCACCCGAAAACCGCCCCAGAAGCTCGGCAGCGGCACTTCGCCATTGGCAAACTTCTGCTTGAGCTCGAGGAATTTGGCCTCCAGCACACCGCGCGCCGAAATGCGGGTCGACTGCTTGGAGACCCAGGCGGCAATCTGGCTATCCTTGGGACGGCTGTGGAAATACTTCATCACCTCGAAGGTGCTCATCTTCTCCACCCGACCGGTCACATGCACCTGTCTGTCCAGCGTATGCCAGGGAAAGAGCAGGCTGATACGGGGATTGCCTTCCAGCTGCTGCGCCTTGCGGCTGCCCATGTTGGTGTAAAAGACCATCCCCTGGGCATCGTAGTGCTTGAGCAGCACGGTACGCTGCCAGGGCTGACCATCGGCATCGACGGTCGCCACCACCATGGCGGTGGGATCGGTCAGTTTGGCCTCACAAGCCTGCGCCAACCACTTCTCGAAAAGCGCCAGCGGCTCGGCCGGCAGATCGGCCCGGTGCAGCCCGCCACGGGTATACTCCCGACGCAGATCAGCAACATCCATCATCTTGATTTTCCTTCTCTCTTTGCCGCCCATGCGGCCATGCGTGCTGGCATTGTGCGACGAGCACGCCATGGGTACAAGCCTTGTGACCAGCAAATGGCTGCTGCAAAAAAAGAGGGAGGCTCACGCCTCCCTCCTTGATATACCCTTCGCACGATCTTGGTACGCGCAGGCTTATTGCCTGCCAGCGACAGCAGGACAATGCGCCAGCATGCGCCGGTTGTAATCGGCCGCATAGGCCGCCAGCTTGGCCTGGGCCTCTTCCTGTCCGGGCTTGATGACATCCCCCAGACCGTCGAGGTAGCGCACACCGCAGCGCGCCTTGGCCGAGGCCTGCTGCTCCGGCGCGATGCCGGGCGCCACCTCGCCGCGCCCGGCCCGCACGATCAACCGGTAATCCTGCTTTGCCAGGCTGGCGCTGACCGCCTGCTCCAGAGTATCGGCGTCGGCCTGACAGCCGCCAAGCAGGGACACCAGCATCAGCCAGCCAACCCTCATCCGCGCCTCCGTTGCCAACCCAGCAGGGCCAGCGCCAGAGTCCAGAGACCGAGGGCACCACCGCCGCCGCTACCGCCCGAACTGCCGCCGCTTTGGACAACCGGCAGCTTGGAGGGACTGATCGCGAAGAAGATGTTGTCGCTGCAGGCCACCTTCAGGCGGGCAGAGCTGGCCAGATCCGCCGGCAGGGTGACAGTGGCGGCGCCGCTGTTGGGCTGGCTGACCGCCAGATTGCTCCAGCTGGTTCCCTCGTTTTGGGTGATGAACAGGTCTACCTTGCTGCAGCTGATCGGCGCCAGCGTGGTGCCGGCCACATCCCAGCTGACAGCCAGGCTTGCCCCCGGCGTCAATGCCACCCCAATCGGGGCGGTCAATCGGAAGGCACTGCCAGTGTTGATCACCTGGACCTTCATGTCGTCGCTGGCGACACCGCCCTTGCCGTCACGCACCGTCAATCGGAAGTTGAGATCCCGGTTAGTGGTGGGCCATGCCTCGCCCTTGGCGAGCGAGCCCGAGAGCAGGGATGGCAAGCTCGGCAAAATCCGCTCCGGCGAGCCGGTCGGCGACACGAAGCGGAACAACGGACGGGAGCCGTCATCGATCATGTCAAGAGCACTGCTGGACGGGTCGCCCAGATCAATCTGCTCCCAAGTGTAGGTCAGGGGATCCTTGTCCAAATCGGCGCCGGCCCCCTTGAGCACGAATGGCGTGTTGGCGGGAATGATATGGCTGGCTCCGGCCACCGCCTGGGGCGTGTTGTTGACGAGATTCAGGGTGGTGCCACAGGCCGGCACGGTCGCCATGTGCGCCCGCATCTGCTCGATAGATTTGCTGTGAAAATAGGGATCGCTGTGGGGCTGGATGTTCTCGTCCCCGCAGATCCCGGCATAGGCCATGATAGAAGTACCGCTGCCCGGCTCCCAGGCTTGTGCCGCCTCCCGATTGCCACCGCCGCAACTGCCAGTGGTGCCGTTGAAGGTGTGGTCGGCACCGAACTGGTGGCCGATCTCGTGAGCCACGTAGTCGATAAAGAAGGCATCCCCCACCGGCTTATCGGAGCCCGTCATCCCGGCCGACTTGTCCGCGGTGCACAGCACGCCGAGCCCGGCCAGGCCACCTCCCCCGGTATTGACCACATGCCCGATATCGAATGCGCCCAGCTCACCATTGGCGAAGGCTTCTCCCTGTACCAGGACGTTCTTGCTGGTGTCATCAGCCTCATAGATGCTGCTCACGCCGCTCACGTAGTCAGGGTTATCGCCGTTGTAGAAAGGGTCTGTTACCGGATCGGTAAAAATCACAGAATCGTTGCCGCTGGCCAGCACGAACTCGGCCCCCACATCTCGCTGGTACACCTCGTTGACCCGGTTGAGCAGGGTAGTAATGGCCGCCAGGGCCAGCACTTGGGAGCCGCCATGATATTGGGTGTACTCACCTGCGGCCGAGATAGCGATGGTGTAACGTTTGCGAACATTACCATCCACTTGCACCTTGCGAGCCAACGTTTTGGCGTCAGCCCCGATCACCTTGTCGGCGTCTTCTTCCAGTCGGCTGTAGGCATCCTGCTGGTAGTAAATTGCATACCCCTCGGCATTGCGCAGCGGATCGACAAACACCATCTTGCCCTGATGGCTGAACATGGCATGAAAACCTTGCGGCCCCAGATCGAAGCGTCCAGTATCAACCGGATGAGCCGGGTTGTACCCCTTGAAGGTGCGGATCTGAGGATACTTGGCTGCAAGGTCTGCGGGCAGTACATTGTAAGCTTCCAGTGCAAAGGTAACCTCCCCCCCATCAGGCAGTGGCAAGGTCAGCTTGCTGGCCCCCGCTTGCAACCCGGCAAAATAGTCGAGCGGCACCTTGGCGACCCGGAACTGATGAGCCCGTACCTCATAACCCTCGTCAGCTGTTGCTCTGGCGGCAACCGTGCTCCATTCGCTGGCCATCAGGCTGGTTGAGCCCAGCATGCTGGCAACCAGCAAGGCCACCCTAGAGTATTTCGTCACATGCATTGTTTTTAGTCCTTGTATTAATGCAATCGCCTGAATTGCGGCCTGTACTTTATTTTTATTCGGCCACATCAATACAAAGCTGAAGCAACCCTTTCCACCATTCCCGAGTGGGAGTGTTGCGCCAACCCCGTCTAACCCCTATCATTGCGCGGATTTGTCAATTTTAGAACAGCCCCTCTTCACAAAGGTGCAGTTCATCTTTATCTGGCCAAGGTTAATCTCATGCTCAAATCCCCACTGTTGCCCCGTTTCGGGGATCTGGTCGTTGCCATTATTGACGATGTGCTCGGTCAGGGTCTTACCCTCGACCGTGCCTATGCCCGTCACTTCTCAGGCATCGAACTCAAACCGCAAGAACAGGCAAGGATTGCCCTGGTCACCGGCGACCTGTTGCGTCGGCTGAGCCTCTACTGTGCTCTGACAGGTATTCAGGTGCGTCAGGCCGAGAAGAATGTCTGGCCGCTGCTGCACAGCTGGCACGCCTTCCACAAAATCGCCCAGCCCAACAACCCGACGCTGGATCGCTTCAACGAAGAGGCCTTCCGCCGCCGTCTGACCGAGGCGAAGAAGAACCCGGTGCTGATGGATGGTTGCCCGAGCTGGCTGGAGAAACTGGGCAACGAACAGCTGGGTGAAGCCTGGCCTGCCGAGCGTGCTGCCCTGGCCTGGATGCCCAAGCGTTACCTGCGGGTCAACACCCTCAAGTGCACCCGTGATGAGCTGCAGGCCATTCTGGCCAAAGAGCAGGTCACCACTATTCCGGTTGAAGGTGTGGAGACGGCCCTGCAGGTCACTTCCGACGCCGCCCTGTTCCGCACCAAGGCCTTTGCTGATGGTTGCTTCGAACAACAGGACGCTGGCTCTCAGTTGGTTGCGGCAGCTCTGGAAGTTGCCCCGGGTATGCGTGTCATTGACGCCTGCGCCGGTGCCGGTGGCAAGACTCTGCATATCGCCGCCATGATGCAGGGCAAAGGCCGCCTGCTGGCGATGGATGTGGAAGAGTGGAAGCTGGAGAACCTCAAGCAACGCGCCCGCCGCGCCGGTGCCCACAATGTGGAGACCCGGGTCATCACCAGCAGCAAGACCGTCAAGCGCCTCAAAGAGAGCGCCGACCGCGTACTGCTGGACGTGCCCTGCTCCGGTCTTGGCGTACTCAAACGCAATCCGGATGCCAAGTGGCGTGATACCGCCGAGCGTCTGCCTGTACTGGTCGCACTGCAAGAAGAGATCCTGCAGCGCTACAGCCAGATGGTGAAGGTGGGCGGTCTGCTGGTTTATGCAACCTGCTCCATTCTGCCCCAGGAGAACCGTCAGCAGGTGGACAAGTTCCTCGCTGCCAACGAGAACTTCCGTCTGCGTGACGATCACACCGTAAGCCCGGCCGAGACCGGCTTCGACGGCTTCTACATGGCTCGTATCGAACGGATCGCCTGATCCAGCGTGATCTGCTCCTTGCGCCCTTATCGCGCACGGCGGGTTCGATGAAAAAAGAGCGGCAGCCCTCGGGCTGCCGCTCTTTTTATTGATAAGGATCGCCGCGTCAGGACTCCAGCGCAGCAATCGCCTCTATCTCGATCTTCACATCCTTGGGCAAGCGGGCCACCTCCACGCAGGAGCGCGCCGGATACATGGCATCGTGCTCGGTGAAGAAGTCGTTGTAGACCCGGTTGACCGCGGCAAAGTCGTTCAGATCGGAGACAAACACCGTGGTCTTGAAGATATTGCGCACCTGGCCGCCTGTCGCCTCGACAATCGCCTTGACGTTTTGCAGGGAGCGCAGGGTTTGCGCTTCGATCCCCTCCGCAATGTCGCCGCTCACCGGGTCCAGCGGGATCTGACCGGAGGTATAGAGGATGTTGCCAATCCGGGTGGCCTGCACATAGGGGCCGATGGCGCCAGGCGCCGCTTTGGTACTGATAACCTGTCGCATCTGTTACTTCCTCGTGCTGACAAACAAAAAGTAGGCCCGGAGCAAGCCGGCTCACTCCGGGCATGAGAGTTAGATCATGTTGGTGAAGGTTCTGGAGATGACGTCCTGCTGCTGCTCGCGGGTCAAGGCGTTGAAGCGCACCGCATAGCCGGAGACCCGGATGGTCAGGCTGGGGTACTGGTCCGGATTCTCGATGGCATCCAGCAGCATCTCGCGATTCATCACGTTGACGTTGAGGTGCTGACCCCCTTCTACATCCCGCTCATGGTGGAAGTAGCCATCCATCAACCCCACCAGATTGTTCTCGCGATTAGCCGGCTCCTTGCCGAGCGCCCCCGGCACGATGGAGAAGGTGTAGGAGATCCCGTCCTTGGCATATTTGAACGGCAGTTTGGCTACCGAGGCGAGCGAAGCGACCGCCCCCTTGCGATCCCGACCGTGCATCGGGTTGGCCCCCGGCGCAAACGGCGCACCGGCACGGCGGCCATCCGGGGTGTTACCGGTCTTCTGGCCATAGACCACGTTGGAGGTGATGGTCAGGATCGACTGAGTCGGCACCGCATTGCGGTAGGTCGGCAGCGCCTGGATCTTCTTCATGAAGCGCTCGACCAGCTCGCAGGCGATGGAGTCGGCCCGCTCGTCGTTGTTGCCGTACTGGGGATACTCCCCCTCAATCACGAAATCGACTGCCAGCCCGTCCGCATCGCGCACCGGCTTGACCCTGGCGTACTTGATGGCCGCCAGCGAATCGACCGCTACCGACAGACCGGCAATGCCGCAGGCCATGGTGCGATAGACATCGCGATCGTGCAGCGCCATCAGCGAGGCCTCGTAGCTGTACTTGTCGTGCATGTAGTGAATAAGGTTGAGCGCGCTGATGTACTGCACCGCCAGCCAATCCATAAAGCTGTCGAGGCTGGCCATGACAGTGTCGTAATCCAGCACCTCGTCCATGATAGGCGCCACTTTCGGACCAACCTGGATCTTCAGCTTCTCGTCCACCCCGCCGTTGATGCAATAGAGCAGGGTCTTGGCGAGGTTGGCACGGGCACCGAAGAACTGCATCTGCTTGCCGATCACCATAGGGCTCACGCAGCAGGCAATGGCGTAATCATCGCTCTCGAAGTCGGTGCGCATCAAGTCATCGTTCTCATACTGCAGGGATGAGGTATCGATGGAGACGCGGGCGGCATAGGTCTTGAAGGCCCGCGGCAGCCCTTCCGCCCAGAGGATAGTGAGGTTGGGCTCGGGCGCCGGCCCCATGGTCTTGAGGGTGTGGAGGTAGCGGAAGGAGTTCTTGGTCACCAGAGTACGGCCATCCAGCCCCATACCGCCGATCACCTCGGTCGCCCAGATGGGATCGCCGGAGAAGAGGGAGTCAAACTCGGGAGTACGCAGGAAGCGCACCATGCGGATCTTCATGATGAAATGATCGACCAGCTCCTGGGCATCCTGCTCGCTGATGAGCCCCGCCTTCAGATCCCTCTCGATATAGATGTCGAGGAAGGTGGCGGTACGGCCGAGGGACATGGCGCCACCGTTTTGCGACTTCACCGCCGCCAGATAGGCAAAGTAGAGCCACTGCACCGCCTGCTGGGCAGTGCGCGCCGGCCCGGATATGTCAAAGCCGTAGCTGGCCGCCATCTGCTTGATCTGCACCAGTGCCCGCTTGTGCTCGGCCAGCTCTTCGCGCTGGCGGATCACCTGCTCCAGCTGCTCTCCCCGCTCGAGAGCCGGTTGCAGATCGGCAAACTGCAGTTCCCGCTCACGGATTAGATAATCTATGCCGTAAAGCGCGACCCGACGATAATCTCCGATAATGCGACCGCGGCCGTAACCATCCGGCAAACCGGTCAATACCCCTGACTTTCGGCAGCGCAGCATCTCGGGAGAGTAGACGTCGAACACCCCCTGATTGTGGGTTTTGCGCAATTCGCTGAAGGTATATTCAAATTCGGGATCCATCTCCCTGCCATATGCTTCAAACGAGCTGCGGATCATATTTACGCCACCAAACGGGTGCAGCGCTCTTTTAAGGGGCTTGTCGGTTTGCAGGCCAACTATTTTTTCCAGCCCCTGCTCGATATAACCCGGCCCGTGGGCGGTGATGGTCGTGGCAATATTGGTATCAAAATCGACCGGTGCGTGGGTGGCATTCTCGATACGGATCCCCTCCATCACCTTGTTCCATAAAGTGGTGGTCGCTTCGGTCGCATCTGCTAAAAACTGTTCGTCACCTTCATAGGGGGTGTAGTTCTGCTGGATAAAATCACGGACGTTGATCTCGTGCTTCCAGTTTTCACCGGCAAACCCTTGCCATGCCTGACGGAATTTATCCTGATCCAATTGCATATCAACTTTCATCAAATAAACCTCATTCACTACTCATGACACTACAGTGGAAGATGTCAGACGCACTCGGCCTGACGAACCTGCTGCCCCAGACGAATGGCATCCAGCGCGATCATTTTCTCTTCATTGGTGGGAATAACCGCCGCCAGCACCATGGACTCTGCCGCCGAAATAATCCGACAACCCTCGCTATTGGGACGCTGGTTAAACGGCTCGCTGATCGCTACGCCAAATACCTGAAGTCGTTCGCATACCAGCTTTCTGATAAAGGCCGAGTTTTCGCCAATACCGCCGGTGAAAATAACGGCATCCAGTCGGCGCAATGAGGTGGCATGACCACCGATATGGCGGGCAATACGATGGGCAAAGGCGTGAATGGCCAATTTCGCCCCAGGATGTCCTTCGTGATAGGCAGCTTCCAATACCCGCATATCGGAGGAGAGCCCCGAAATACCTAGCAGGCCGGACTGCTTGTTCAATACCCGCTCGATATCCTCGATAGATTGTCCTGTCTTGCTGGCGATATAGGCCAGCGCGCCAAAATCGATATCGCCGCTGCGGCTGCCCATGATCAACCCCTCCAGCGGCGTCATCCCCATCGAGGTATCGACGCTCTTGCCATCCTGCACCGCACAAATAGAGGCGCCATTGCCCAGATGGGCGATGACCAGACCGGCATGCTGCTCATCCAGCCCCATAAATACGCAAGCCTGCTCGGCCACATAGCGATGGGAGGTGCCGTGGAAGCCATAGCGGCGCACGCCGTAATCCTGCAAATATTGGTAAGGCAGCCCATAGATATAGGCTTCCGGCTTCAGGGTCTGGTGAAAACCGGTATCAAATACCGCAATTTGGGGCTGGTTGGGAAAGAGCTGGCGGGCGGCCATCACGCCGCTCAAATTGGCGTGGTTGTGCAGCGGGGCCAGTGGCGAGACCTGCCTGATTTTGGCCAATACATGTTCATCAATGATCACGGCTTCACTAAATTCACTCCCACCATGAGCAATTCGATGACCCACCAGTGCAATGGCATCACGCAGATCCCGTTTTTTCAATTCCGCCGCGATGGCAGCCAATGCACAGGTGTGGTTATTTTCAGGTAATAACATTGCGGGCGCTTTACCCACTTGCAATTGGGGATGGGCCGTCTCAATACCATCGGCCATCCCGGAGATCACCACCTCGCAGGTTTTACTATCCAGTACCGAGAATTTGACCGACGAAGAGCCGCAATTGATAACCAGAACCAACGAATCAAACTTCATTACATCGCCTCGATATTTATGCTGTCGAGTCACTGCAGTCAGAGCATCTTTGCAACTGTGTTTAGTGGCCAAATAACGGATAGCCTTGCCCTCGGCCCAAATAATTGGGCCAACCAAGAACCGGTTATTGCGCGCTTCTGACTACGCCATGCAGACCCCGCCAAGGGGTCAGGGTCTGAATGGCTGATGACTTGCAGAAAAGGTTTTCAGAACAGCTTGGAAACAATATTCAGGATGGTCAGCACACCGATGATGGTGACAAACAGGTTGCTGGCCTGACCTTTATATTTTGCCAGTGCCGGTGTCTTGTTGACGGCATACATCGGCAGCAGACAGAGCAGGGAAGCGATGATCGGCGCCCCCATTGCCTCAATCAGGTCGAGGATGTTGGGATTGACATAAGCAACCAGCCAGGTAGAGCCCATGATGAACAACATACTGATCATGTTCAGCTTTTTACTGGAAACCTTGCTTTTGTCGCCCTGATAGCCAAAGCGGAGGATGAGGCCGTTCAACCCTTCCAACGTTCCCAGATAGTGGCCGAAGAAGGATTTGAAGATGGCAACCAGCGCAATGATAGAAGCCGCATACTCCAAAGTGGTGGCAAACGCAGACTTGCTGCCCGTCATTGAGGAGAAGTGGTTGGCCAGATAGGAGAGCACCGGAATGTTCTGGGCCTTGGCGTCCGCCATATTTTGCGGCGACAAGGTAAAGAGACAGCTGAAGGCAAAGAACATCACCACGGCAACCATCAGCATGCTGGCACCGGAGATGATTTTGGAGCAGCGTTTCTCGGTAAAATCGCGACCGAACTCATGCTCATACTCTTCCCGTTTGGAAACGATGAAAGAGGAGACAATCGGCGAGAAGTTGAAGGAGAAGACCATGATGGAGATCCCCAGCCAGACGGTGACCAGAATACCGTCGTGACCAAACATGGATATCTCGCTCAGGTTGACCTGATCAAAGACGGCACTGTTCCAGTAAGGAATGAGGGAGAGAGAAATAACGATCAGACTGGCAATAAAGGGAAAGACCAGATAGCTCATTACGCGAACCATCAGATCCTTGCCGAAATAGATCACGAAGGCCATCAACAGCAGCAGCCCAAGGGCGACAACACCCCGATTGAGCGGCGCCATTTGCAGTTGATGTTCCCAGAATGCCATGAAGGTATTGGTGATTGTCACACCATATATCCACAGCAGTGGGCAGATGGCAAAGAAATAGAGGAAGGTAATTACCACCCCGCCCATTTTGCCAAAATGCTCTTCAACGGTCTCGGTAATATTTGCCGATGGGTTACTGCCGGAAAGACATAATCTGGCCAACGCTCTGTGGCAATAAAATGCAATAGGGTAAGCCAGCACCAACATGATTAATATTGGTATCAGGCCACCATATCCGGCCCGAATGGGGAAAAATAGAACACCTGCACCGATCGCTGTACCAAACAGACCGAGTCCCCAGGTTGTATCCGATTTACGCCATGCTTTGACACTCTCTTTACTGCTGCTAACGACACTATCCAAGATCATGACTGTATTCCTTACAGGCTAAATTGACGGATATTGTTCTGTTCGATAATTTCGACGATCCGGGTCAGGTCAATATTGCCACCCGAAATAATGCTGACGGTCTTTTTGCCTTCGACATAATGCTTGAGTTTGCCGCTGAGCAGTGCTGCCGAGGCCAGAGCTCCCGCCCCTTCGGTAATCACCTTGTTGCGCTGAATCAGGTCAACCATGCTGTGACGAATATCATCTTCAGTCACCAGAACAATGTCATCGACCAGCTCTTTGACAATTTCATAGGTCAGGGTGCCGGGTCTTGCCACGTCACAGCCATCAGCCAGCGTGCTACTGGTTCTATGATTGGTAATGGTGCCTGCGTAGTATGAAGCCGCCATGCCGTGAACATTCTCCGACTGCACGCCAATCACACGGATAGTCGGGTTGATGGATTTGATGGCCATGGCAACACCCGCAATCAGACCACCGCCGCCAATCGGCACTATGATGTTATCGACATCATACAAATCTTCGATAATTTCCAGGCCAATGGTTCCTTGGCCGGCAATCACTTTTGCATCGTCAAAAGGGGGTATAAATACGCGACCTTCCATTTCCACGATTTCGCTGACTTTGGCAATGGTGTCATTGAAACTATTGCCATGCAGAATAACTTCCGCCGAATAATCGCTGGTTGCAGCAATTTTTGATTTGGGTGCGCAGCAAGGCATGACCACCTTGGCATCAATTCCCAGCATGGCACTGGACAAAGATACCCCCTGCGCATGATTACCGGCAGAGCAGGCGACAACACCTTTTTGACGCTCCTCCAGACTTAATGAACTGAGTTTGTTGAAAGCACCGCGAATTTTAAAAGAGCCAGTACGTTGCATGTTTTCAAGCTTGAGGTAAACCTCGCCATGACAACGTTCGCTGATGTAATTAGAGGGTAATTGCGCGGTCTTGTATATATGGTTGGTCAGTCTTTTTTTGGCTTCGGTAATATCATGAAGACCAATGGGCAGATTGCTATACATCTTCATCGCAAATCTCTTTTTATTTATTAATTTGTAGGGTTTTATTTCACTGGGCGAAGCGATACTAGGTTCTATCACTTGCAATTAATGTGAGCATAAACACAAAAAAATCTACAAAGAGACTGCGTAACGGTGAAATTATCAAAAAATGTGATGACAGCGACACTTGAATCCAAAATTATTAAAAAAAGTAATCGTAGATTGGAAAATCAATATGGTTAACAACTCCAAAACAAAGCGGAAAAGATTAGATTTTTCAGGGCAATCGCGTTGCTTTTTGCAACCGGTGATCAGTTTCTTGCCTGCCAGAACCGGGATAATAAAAAAAGGAGCCGATGTGGCTCCCTATCGACAACACAGGACCGATTACTCGGCTGCTGCATCATCTTTCTTGTACTTGGCAGCAGTCTCTTTGATCAGACTCTGCAACTCGCCAGCCTGGAACATCTCGATCATGATGTCACAGCCGCCGATCAGCTCACCTTCAACCCACAACTGCGGGAATGTCGGCCAGTTGGCAAACTTCGGCAATTCAGCACGGATATCCGGATTTTGCAGGATATCAACATATGCAAACGGCTCGCCGCAGGACATCAGTGCCTGGGAGGCCTGGGCAGAGAAGCCACAGCTGGGTAGCTTGGGGGATCCCTTCATATAGAGGATGATGGGGTTGTCAGCCAGCTGCTGCTTAATCTTTTCAATAGTTTCCATAGGTGCCTCACTAGAGCGATTTCGGCGGCCATTCTACTGCAATCTTGCCAGAGCACAAACTGACAAAGGGGTGACTCGGCTCGAATTGTGCAAAGAACCTACTCAGGCTTGATCGCGATCATGGCGCCAATCAAGAGTTGTTAGGCCATCTTTGATACTGCTACAATCCCTTGGCTTTGGGCTACTCGGCCCCATCATTTTAAAAACAACTCTTTTCAGATATAGAAAAGAGTACGCAATGTCTTGCAACCGTCGCCTTCGCACGGTCCAGCCAATGGAGAGTAGAAAATGGCATTCGAACTTCCCGCTCTGCCCTATGCAATCAACGCTCTGGAACCGCACATCTCCCAGGAAACTCTGGAATATCACCACGGCAAGCACCACAACACCTATGTGGTCAACCTGAACAATCTGGTGCCGGGTACCGAGTTTGAAGGCAAGTCTCTGGAAGAGATCATCAAGACCTCCAGCGGCGGCATCTTCAACAACGCAGCCCAGATCTGGAACCACACCTTCTACTGGCACTGCCTCTCCCCGAATGGCGGTGGTGAGCCGACTGGCGCCCTGGCTGATGCCATCAACAAGGCATTCGGCTCCTTCGCCGAGTTCAAGGATGCCTTCACCAAATCAGCCATCGGTAACTTCGGCTCCAGCTGGACCTGGCTGGTGAAGAAAGCTGACGGCTCTCTGGCTATCGTTAACACCTCCAACGCAGGTTGCCCGCTGACTGAAGCCGGTACCACCCCGCTGCTGACCGTTGACCTGTGGGAACACGCCTACTACATCGACTTCCGCAACCTGCGTCCGAAGTACATGGAAACCTTCTGGGCTCTGGTTAACTGGGAATTTGTGGCCAAGAATCTGGCTGCCTAATAAGCCTCGCTTGTCAAAACGCCCCGCACTGCGGGGCGTTTTTTTATCTCTATATAGCAGCTGAAATGAAAGAGGCGCCCGCAGGCGCCTTTTTACATATCGGGATGGCCCACTTACTGGTCCAACTCGTCCATATATTCATCCAGATTGGCATCGTCGGCCTGCTCTTGCTGAGACGCTTTCAGCTCAGCCTGCTTGCCCGTCACCTTGCCTTGGCTGTACTGCAGATAGAAGTCCTTGGTTAGCGCATAGGGGTCGAGGGAGTTGTCGATGATCCGCTCCTGATCGATCAGCTTGGCGCGATTACCCAAACCATCCAGTACCCAATGGGTAACCCTTAACGGGATAGTCAGCAAGGCATAGGGGAAATAGATGGTATCAATAGTGTCACCGACCAGCTCCCGGGTGGTGGTCGGACCGTAAACAGGCACCATGATGTAAGCACCATTACCAATATCAGCCTTGCCAAGTACGGTATCCATCTCCAGCTTGTTGCGCTCGAGACCGGCATGTTTGGCCACATCGAAGATACCCAGCAGACCGACCGTGGTGTTGATGGTAAAACGCCCCAGGTTGGTACCCGCTCCTTTCAAGTCGCCGGTGATCAGGTGGTTCACCATGCTGCTCGGTTCATCAAAGTTGGCAACAAAGTTGGCAATGCCATCCTTCACCCCCACCGGAATATAGCGAGCGTAAGCATGTACCACAGGACGTGCTACATAGGGCTCCAGCACATCATAATTGACCGCCCACATGGCCCGGTTTGCTCCCTGGAAGGGATCACGCGGGTCGGCCGCCTTACTGGTGGCGCCCGGACGATTCATACCGGGATTGAGATCCAGACTCTCTGGGCCAGGCTTGGGCGGGCCACCGGCACAACCAGCCAGCAAGAGGGCTGCCAGTATGGCCCCTGAACGAAGATACATATGATTGTCCTGACGTTTTATTTTGATTTATCAGAAGTATAGATAACCCGGCCCCTATCAAGGAGCCGGGTTATTCAAAGGACATATTAGAGGGCGTGATCGATACGGATGTCAATCGGAGCAGTAGGGATCTCGGCCGTCTTGACCGGAACGGATACCCCTTCGAAGGCTCCTTCCTTGTTCATCACATTGCCACCGCGGGAAAGACGTGCCTTGAACTGCAGTTCTGGATACGCTTCCAGCTTGCTGCCCTCCATCATGGCGTCACCATCCCCCAGTGAAAGGGTGACAGGCAGGGTTGGCCCAGCGATACGTTTCACCGCGATGGGCATGGGTGGTCCGTTGGGCACTACAGCAAAGACGAAGAGATGAGCATCTTCCGGCATCTGGATGCCCGCAGCCAGCGTGATGTGGATGGGGAACTCTCCCTCATTAACGTCAGACTGCTTTACCTGCTCTGTTCCCGTTTTGGCTGCGCCTGAATTCGTCACCTCTATGCCACGCTGCTTGAGCTGCGTGCGGGCATACTCCATGGAGCGCTCAACCATCACATAACGGGGAGAGCCTTTTTCCATCAAGGGCAACATCGCCTGCCAGCGATCGAGGGCGGTCTGGAAGTCCTCTTTCTGCAGCGCCATAAAGGCATAGACGGAGCGCGCCTCGATATTATCAGGCTCCTGCGCGATGGCTGCACGCAGCAGTGCATCGGCCTGCACCTCCTCCCCCGTCATCATCAGCGCTTGGGCATAGGGCACCGCCACCAGCGATTTCTGGGGAGCAAGCTTGTAGGCACGCGACAGCGCATCGTTGGCCATCTCGGGATCATTGCCATCCAGTGCCAAGCGCCCCAACAGCAACCAGCCTCGATAGTCGTTCGGTTCATCCTTGAGGCGGGTACGCAGTGCCAGCGTGAAGTCGAGCAGATCCTGCTCGGTTACCTTGGCATCGCGCTCAACCAGTATTCGGTTGCTGAGCTCGCCAAGACGGCTGCTGGTGTCTTGCCAGCGGCTCACCTCCTGCCATGAACCCAGCTTGTAGTAGATTCCCAGGCTCACCACCACCAGCACCAGAACACCCGGGATCCAGCTCAGACTCTTGCTACTGCGGGCGGTCTGCTCCACATCGGGAATATCATCCAGCAGGCTGCGCTGCAACTCGATGAGCGAATCGGGCTCCTCGGCAAGCACACCCTGTTCTCGCTCCTCGCCGATCTCCAGCAAGCGCTGACGATAGAGCTGTTTGTTGAGCGCCGAACGACTGATGCTCTGGTTCCCCTCACTGCGCCACAACGGTAACACCAGAGCCAGACTCACCAGCACCAGCAGGGCCGCAATCACAATCCAAAAGGCGGTCATTGTTTCTCTTCCTCTTTGAGCAGCTCGGCCAGGCGACGCTGCTCTTCATCGCTCAGGGTGCTATCCACAGGCTCTGACGTTGCCGCAGAGCGTCGGCTACGTATCACCACCACGCCGAGACCGATAACGATCACTAACAGCGGGCCCAGCCAGAGGATCAGGGTCGAAGCCATCAGGGGCGGGTTATAGAGGATAAAGTTGCCATAGCGGGCAACCATGTAGTCCACGATCTCCTCTTTATTCTTGCCCTCGCGCACCATCTGGTAGGTCTTGTCGCGCAAGTCCTTGGCCAGCCCCGCATTGGAGTCGGCGATATCCTGGTTCTGGCACTTGGGGCAGCGCAGCTCTTTGGTCAGTTCGCGAAAGACCTGCTCCTGATTGTCGTTTTCGAAGGTGTAGACATCGATCGCAGCCATGGCCGGCGCTTGTACCACCCATCCCAGCAACAGTAGCAGGGAAGCAATAAACACTCTCATCGAAACACCCCTCACTTCATGGCGTCAAAGATGGGTTTGAGGGTCGATACCCAGTTCTGGGGGTTGATATCCCCCACGTGGCGATAACGGATTATCCCCTTGCTGTCGATAAAGAAGGTTTCCGGCGCGCCGTACACCCCCAGATCAAGCCCCAGCATGCCGTCCGGATCATAGAGATTGACCTGATAGGGGTTGCCCAGCTCAGCCAGCCACTTGATCGCCTTGGCGCGTTCATCCTTGTAGTTCATGCCGATAATGGGGATCCCCTGCCCTGCCAGCTGTTTGAGGTAAGTGTGCTCGCCATAACAGGTAGGACACCAGGTAGCCCAGACGTTGAGCAACATGGGTCGGCCGGTCAGAATGGTGCGATCATGCTGTTTACCCAGATCGTAAATGTCCTGAAGGGTAAATACCGGCACCTCCTTGCCCACCATCACGGATTCGAGTTTGGTGGGATCGGAGTAGAGCCCTTTGAACAGGAACACAGCCCCCAGCAAAAAAACGATAAAGGGAATTAGAAACAACCAGACCTTTTTGTTCATGCCTTGGCTTCCTCCTCACGACGGCCGAAACGGTAACGCTTGTCCAGCATCGCCAGCACGCCACCGATAGCCATAAAGACGCCACCGAACCAGATCCAGCGCACGAACGGCTTGTAGTAGATCCGCACAGCCCAGGCATTATTGTCTAGCTGCTCGCCAAGGGCCGCATAAAGATCTCGCGTGAAACCGGCATCAATGGCCGCTTCGGTCATCGGCATCCGGGTCACTGTGTACATCCGCTTCTCGGGTTTGAGCAGGGCTACCTGTTTGCCATTCTTGTGTACTTCCAGCACGCCTTTGAAGCCATCATAGTTGGGGCCATTCTTCTCCTTGATACCGGTGAAGACGAACTCGTAATCAGCAAAGTGCACCCGATCACCCGCCTGCATCCGCAGATCCTTCTCGATGCTGTAGTTCTGGGTACAGGCGATGCCTATGATGCTGACTGCCAGCCCCACATGGCCAAGGATCATCGCCCAGTGACTGTTGCCAAGCTTGCGCACACCGACCGCAAAATGGTGCTTGTGGGTGGCCCGCACCCAGGTCTCCTGCAGGCTGGTAACGATGATCCAGACCCCCAGACCAATCCCTACCGCCGCCCACGGCTTGAAGGTTTCGGCCAAGAGCAGCGGTAACAGCAGGGCTGCAGCCAGGCTCAGCACCAGCGCAAGGATCACTTTGCCCTTGAGCTCGCCAAGCTCCTGGCGGCGCCAGCGAAACAGCGGACCAACCCCCAGTAGCAGAGCAAACGGAATGATCAGCCAACTGTAGATATGGTTGAAGAAGGGGGTACCGATAGAGATGCTCCCCAGCCCCAGCTCCTTGTGCACCAGCGGCAGCAAGGTGCCGAGCAGCACAGTCAGCAGGCCAGCCACCAGCATGATGTTGTTGGCCAGCAGCAGGGTTTCACGACTCCACAGCTCATGCTTGCCGTGGCTTTTCACCTGCGAACCTTTGAAGGCAAACAGCAGCAAGGATGAACCGATCACCGCCAGCAGGAAGCCGAGAATAAACAGGCCGCGGGTCGGGTCGGAGGCAAACGCATGCACAGACACCAGCACGCCGGAGCGCACCAGGAAGGTACCCAGCAGGCTCAACGAGAAGGCCGAGAGGGCCAGTAGCACGGTCCACGCCTTGAAGGTGGCGCGCTTCTCGCTCACTGCCAGCGAGTGCAGCAGGGCCGTACCCGCCAGCCAGGGCATGAAGGAGGCGTTTTCTACCGGATCCCAGAACCACCAGCCGCCCCAACCGAGCTCGTAGTAGGCCCACCAGGAGCCCAGCACGATGCCGAGGGTCAGGAATACCCAGGCCGCCATGGTCCAGGGGCGCGACCAGCGGGCCCAGGTTGCATCGAGACGACCGGTCATCAATGAGGCTATGGCGAAAGCAAACGCCACCGAGAATCCCACATAGCCCATGTAAAGCATCGGTGGATGGAAGATCAGACCCGGATCCTGCAGCAGCGGATTGAGGTCGCGGCCATCGACCGGAAAATAGGGCAAGGTGCGGGTGAAGGGATCAGAGGTGAACAGCACGAACGCGGTGAAGCCGACCGAGATCAGCCCCAACACGCCAAGCACCCGCGCCACCGCATCGAGCGGCAGACGGCGGCTGAACATGGCCATCGCAGCAGTCCAGCCGCCCAGGGTCAGCACCCACAGCAACAAAGAGCCCTCATGGGCGCCCCATACTGCGGAAATGCGATAGGCAAGCGGCAGCAGGCTGTTGGAGTTAGTGGCCACATACTGCACGGTGAAGTCGTTGTCGATAAAGGCCCAGGTCAGGCAGAGAAACGACAGCAGCAGTAACAAAAACTGGGCATAGGCGAGCGGACGCGCTGCCGACATCATGCCAAGACGCCCCCAACTTGCACCAAGCAGCGGATAGCTACCCAGCAACAGAGAGGTCGCAAAGGCCAGGATCAGCGCAAACTGTCCTAATTCCGGGATCATGGCTTATTCCCCTTCAACTGCGCATCAGTGTATTCCGGTTTGAAGTGCATGCCACTGGTGGCATCGGCCACTTCTGGCGGCATGTAGTTTTCATCGTGTTTGGCCAGTACCTCGAAGGCTTCGACCGTGGTGGCATCTTTGAGAGTTCCTTGCGCCACAATCCCCTGCCCCTCGCGGAACAGATCCGGGAGGATGCCATCAAATTGCACCATCACCTGATGACCACCATTGTCGATCAGGTTAAAGCTGACCTTGAGGCTGTTCGGATCACGCTTGACTGTGCCGGGGACCACCAGACCACCAATGCGCAGGCGCTGCCCCTCTTCCGGTTTGATCTTGTCCGGCCCCTTCCCTTCCACCAGCTCGCTCGGGGTATAGAAGAGGTCGATATTCTGACTGAGGGCGTAAAGCACCAGCCCGCTCACGGTGGCGAGGCCCAGCGTGATGGCCAGAATAATGGTGAGGCGTTTTTTGCGTCTCGGGTTCATAGGGTGTTCTCCATCTGCCGAGCTGCCTTGCGACGGCTCTCGCGTGCCTGCTTGCTGCGTAACTCATTAAACAGACTACGGGTTTTCATACGGGTGGAAATGATGATACCGACCAGACAGAGCAAGGTCAGTCCGAAGGAGAGCCAGACGTAAAAGGCGTAACCGCCCATCGCCAGAAAGTCACTGAATGAGGCAAAGTACATGCTTACTTCTCCTGCTCGGCAATCTCTTGAACCCAGGGACGATGCCACTCCCGCATCAAGAGCTCGTTTCGAAAACGCATCAGGGTAAGGGCCCCGAGAAAGGCAGCAAACGCCAGGATCATGATGAGTAATGGCCAAAGCATCTCGGGAGAGATAGAGGGTTTGTCAAACTTGGTAATAGTGGCCCCCTGGTGCAGGGTATTCCACCACTCAACCGAGTAGTGAATGATGGGGAGATTGATCACCCCAACCAGCGCCAGAATGCCGGCGGCACGGCCAGCAACAACCTTGTCACTGAAGGCGTTGTAGAGGGCAATCACGCCAAGATAGAGAAACAGCAGGATCAGCTCGGAGGTGAGCCGTGCATCCCACACCCACCAGGTTCCCCACATGGGTTTGCCCCAGGCTGCACCGGTAAACAGTGCAATAAAAGTGAACACGGCACCGACAGGAGCAATAGCCGCCACTGTCATGTCCGCCATCCGCAGTTGCCATACCAGCCCGATAAAGGCTGCCACAGCCATGGTAGAGTAAGCTCCCATTGAAAGAATGGCGGAAGGAACATGGATATAGATGATCCGGAAGGAGTCACCCTGCTGATAATCGGCGGGGGCAAAAGCCAGCCCCCAAACAGTGCCGATGATGAACGACAGCAGACTTATCACGGCAAACCAGGGTAACAAGGTTCCTGCCAACCGATATGCCCGTTCGGGTTTAGCGTAAGGGTGCAACCATTTCCACATAACTCACAAACCTTTTTGTTATTAATTGTTTGGCGAGGCCTAAACATACTGACCTCGGGATAACATCAAATACCTCGAAAGCAATAAGCGGCAATCCGCTTGATCCATCGCAACTTTATTTCAGGAAAAGAAAGCCCCCACACGAAACCACACTGCGTTCTACCAATAGACCATCAGTTAAGACTGACCCTCAAGGCAGCCGAAACGGCCAGTGGCGTTAGCGTCAAGGCACCAACCATCATGGCGGCCAGAATGGCAAGCTGACCGCCATAGGGCAAGCCCATCCCCGCCGCATCAATAGCAGAGGTAGCAAAAATCAGCACCGGAATATAGAGCGGCAGGATCAGCAGACTGAGCAGCACTCCACCTTTGCGCAGTCCGACCGTAAGGGCTACACCGACCGCACCGAGCAGGCTCAGCACCGGAGTGCCGAGTGCCAGAGTGGCGACTACCGCCAGATAACTGTCCATATCCAGCGACAGCAAAATCGCCAGCAAGGGCGAAATCAGCAGCAGCGGCAATCCAGTCAGTAACCAGTGAGCAATCACTTTGGCCAGCGCCAGCAACCCGAGTGAATGGGGCATCAACATCAGCTGCTCCAGCGAACCGTCGCCAAAGTCGTCGCGAAACAGCCGCTCCAGCGACAGCATGGCCGCCAGCAAAGCCGCAACCCAGATGATGCCGGGAGCAATGCGAGCCAATAACTTGGGCTCAGGGCCGATACCGAGTGGGAACAGGGTGATGACAATAAGGAAAAACCAGAGCGGGTTAAGAATGTCTGCACGCTGGCGCAAGGCCATCAATAACTCGCGGTGGATCAAATGCATGACGGCACGCAACATCGAAACTACTCCTGCAGCAAGGGCGTAAGCGAGAGGGTCTTCAGTCGCCCCTGCATCAGCGTCATATCCTGATGAGTGGTGAGGATTACCATCCCCCCCCGCTCGGCATGAGCCAGAAACAGCCTCTCCAGCACCTTGACCCCCTGCTTGTCAATGGCGGTAAAGGGCTCATCCAGGATCCAGAGAGCCGCTTTGTCACTGAGCCAAAGCCTGGCCAGAGCCACCCGGCGCTGTTGACCTGCCGAGAGCTGCCCGGTCGGGTTCTCTTCAAAACCGGCCAACCCAACCTGGGCAAGCACCTGCCACAAATCGACCGTCTGCCGGGACACATGATGCAGCTTCTGGTAAAAGGCGAGATTTTCGAGCGGAGTCAAAGCAGCTTTGACCCCGGGCTGATGACCGAGATAGAGCAGATTGGCATGGTACTCATCACGGCAATGGCGAATATTTTCACCATTCCAGCACACTTCACCGGCAAACGGCTGAGACAGCCCAGTCAGCAGGCGCAGCAGGCTGGTCTTGCCTACCCCGTTGGGACCTTCAATTTGCACCAGATCACCGGGAACTACCGCAAAGGAGAGATGTTCAAACAGAGTGCGATCTTCACGCACGCAGCTCAGATTGTTAACTTGAAGCAGCATGGAGATTTTTTCAGAGAAAATGAAGCGGCCTGCATCTTAACACAGTATTGGAATACGTCTTTTCCAAGATGCCCATCATCCACTGTTTTTGTGGAGAAGATCGCGCATAAGAGAAAATAGGCGGGAAAAATGATGACAATCAACGACTTCAAAATACATCAAATCGAAAAGATTAATAAAAAATCATCTTAAAACATAATAATTCAATCATCTCACTGTACATCGCGCTACATCAGAGAGCTGTATGCAAGGAGCAGAAAAAAATTCAGGAAGGCGACTGCCTCCCTGAATAATCAAGAGCGACCTTTTCGCAACGATATCAAGAGCTCTGCTTCTGCCTTTGGCAACTCACACTCACTCATGACTTCATCAAGATCGGCGCCCAGTTCGACCATCTTAGCCGCTCGACTGTAGAGCCTGCGTTCGGGATCTTGCATGGTCAGTTCTTGCTGGCGTTCATTGACCTGCTGCATCGCGCCTTCTACCGACTGTAACCGCTGTCCCATGCCAATGGAGCCGCTATGAAGCTCCATCATCTGTTTGCGCAAGCTTTCCAACTGACCTTGCAGCGTTGCCACACTGGCCTCGGACTCCTGCTTGCTACGCTTGCTCTTGAACCAGTTATAAGAGGCAAACACCAAGGCAATCAGGGACACCCCCAAGGCAACCATCTCGATTATCAAAACATCACCTTATTTGTCAGAGGGAACCGATATCTTCCCACTCTTCATCGGAGAGCAGCTTGTTCAAGTCAACCAGGATCAGCAGTTGACCGTCACGGTTGCTGACTCCCTGAATGAACTTGGCACTCTCTTCGGTTCCCACGGCCGGAGCCGCATCGATTTCGGAAGATTTCAAATAAACCACTTCCGCCACACTATCGACCATAATGCCAATCACCTGCTTCTCGGCCTCGATGATAACAATACGGGAATTTTCGCTCACATCACCGGAAGGCAGACCGAAACGGGAACGGGTATCGATGACAGTCACCACATTGCCACGCAGGTTGATGATCCCCAGTACGTACTCAGGCGCACCCGGCACCGGTGCAATTTCGGTGTAGCGCAACACCTCCTGAACCTGCATCACATTGATGCCGTAGGTTTCGTTTTCCAGTTGGAAGGTTACCCATTGCAGCACTTCATCTTCGGCCAGATTCTGTGCGATATTGCGCTTTTCTGTCATGTTTTTATTCCTTTTATGAAAACGTCTACTGCTAAAACTAGCAATAAAACAGCTCGATTGCAGAAGTTATCAGCGACCTTCTATGTTAACCCCACGTTCCAGCAACAGGAGCAGTTCGCGGACGTGTAACAGGGCACACATTTTTTCTTTGACCATGCCCGCCAACCAGGGGCGCTTGCCCTCCTGATGGCGCCATTTCACTTGGTCACGGTGTAACAATTCAGTCCCTTTGAGATGGTGGCAGGCTAATCCCCACGGCGATTCACCAAGCATAATCAGATACTTGTAATCATCCATCTCGAGATGCTGACCCGGCATGACCCACTGGGCAGTATCGACCACATTCATCTTCTGCTCGCGAGAGGTCATGATCCCCTTGTACCAGCCAGGCTGGCCAAACAGGGAGGTGATCTCGCCCAACTGATGAATACCACCCAGCTCGGTCAACGGCACCGCAAACGTCACACCCGCGACTTCAAAGAAAAGGGCCTGAAACTCTTTACCGGTATCGATATTTTCCCAAGCAACCGGTTCACTGGCCTCTACCGGAGCAACCTCCAGCGCAGTCTCGGTCAGGATAGTAGTATGGGGCTCTGCAACCTCGGGAAGCAGAACCTCCGCAGGCCATTCAGGCTCCACCGGCAGCAGTGATTCCTCTGCCACAATCTCCAGCGGAGTGGTGAGTGTTATCTCCTGGGTGAAGGCATCATTTTCGAACTGGACTTGTCCCACCTGAGCCAATAGCTCACCAAGTTGGGCAAGCCGTGGATCGCTTTCGAGGTAAGGTGCGGAGACTACCTCAGGGACGCTTTGGGGCTGACGTTGCAACTGTAAAACAGGGGCAGATTGAACCTCTTCCACCTCATCCAGCACCAGTGGCTCATCGAGCAGCAGGGAGTGGAAATAGTCATCCATCGCCCGTACTTGAATGGTATCTCTCATGCCGTCACCTCATGAACCCGTTGCCGCTCAAGGGCATCCAGATGGTTGAGCAGCGTTTCATATGCATAGGTTCCACGACTCCCGGGAGAATAGATAGACGGGGGGATATGCAGCAAGCTGGCATCCCGAAACTTGGTATCAATAGGGATCACCGCATTCCACACCGAATCCCCATATTGATCCTTGATCGATTTCAAGGTCATCAAAGAAGCACGGGTGCGCTTGTCGAACATGGTCGGGATCACGGTATAACGGAACTTGTCACGCTTGGAACGCTGCATGATCTCGAATGTTTTCATCATCCGCTCCAACCCCTTGAGGGCCAGAAATTCGGTCTGGACAGGCACCAGAATGCGATCGCAGGCAGCCAGCGCGTTGACCATCATCACCCCCAGTACTGGCGGGCAATCGATCAGCACGTAATCATATTGCTCCTGAATGCGCAGCAGTGCCCGCTTCAGTACCAGTCCCATCCCCTCACGATTGCCCATCACCCGATCAAGGGTCGCCAAGGTAATAGATGCTGGCAGTAAGTTGATATTTTCGAACTTGGTCTTAAGCGTCAGTTTATTGACAAGCTCGGCTGTCGGTTTGACAGCTTGAAACAACTCATAGAGGGTTCCATCCAGGCGATCTGAATCAAAATCAAGATATGCAGTCAGCGAAGCATGGGGATCGGTATCAATCAACAGCACCCGCTGGCCACGCTGGGCCAGGATCCCCGCAAGCGAGACCACTGTGGTGGTTTTACCCACACCACCTTTCTGGTTGGCAACCGTCCAAACAATCACTGTATCAATCCTGCCTTGTTGTTATGCGTATGCCACCACCGGGCAAGGTGATCACCTTTATCTCTCCTGCATCCACCGCCTGTTGTACAGCAGGAACCGGTTCGGCAACTACCGTAGGCGTTGCAACCACAGGTGCCGGCGGCACCCAGGCAAATTTGGAGATAGCGACCACAACCTTGCGATTCTGCAGTCTGCCCTGCTCGCTGCCGTTGTCAGCAAAGGGGGAAAACTCGCCATATGCCTCGAACGCCAGACGCTGGGGGGCGATCCCATCGGCAATCAAACCATTGAGTACCGCTTCGGCCCGAGCAGCAGAAAGCGCCCAGTTAGAACGATAAATTTCATTATTTATCTGTTGGTTATCGGTATAACCCCGAACCCTTACATAGTTATCGACCGGTTTGAGAATACTTGAAAGAGTATTAATGACCGGTGCTGCGTTTGGTCCCAAAAAGGCACTGCCGCTACCAAACAACAAGCCGGAACTGAGTTCAACCGTCAGCCAGTTCTCATCTTGCGTCAGTTTGACGATACCGGCATCTACCAGCGAGCCCATGCTCTGTTGCAACTGCATATCGAGTTTTGCAAGTGTCGCGCCATCTTGCAGCACTGGCACACCAGAAATAGGAGCAAGTGAAGGAGAGGGGGATGCTGGGCTTTCCAGCAATGATGGAGAGGCAGATACCGGGTTATCCAGCAGGGAATTACCCTGCCCTTCAAGCAAGCCATTGCCGCCAGACTGCATGACACTGAACGCCTGGCTCATACCATCAATCACCGCGCGATACTTGTCCTTGTTCACCAGTGCAACAGAGTAGAGCACCACGAACAAGGCAAAGATCAGCGTCATATAATCGGCATAGGAGACCAGCCAGCGGTCAAGATGCTCGCGACCCTGCAAGTGCAACCGATAGCGCTTGCGCATGGCTACTCTCCTTTCAAATAGGCCCTGAGCCGGCGTTCAACCTGCAAGCCGTTTTCACCATGGGCGATAGCCAGCAGCCCTTCCAGGGTCATCTCCTGAAAGAGTGCATAGTGATAGTGAAATGCGCGTAGCCTGTTGGCGATAGGCAGGTAGATGAGGTTGGCAAACCCCACTCCATAGATGGTTGCCACAAATGCCACTGCGATCCCAGCTCCCAGTGCTGATGGGTCTTCGAGATGAAACATGGCCTGGATCAGGCCCAGCACGGCACCGATGATCCCGATGGTCGGACTGTACCCCCCCATTGCTTCAAATACCCTGGCGGCATGTTCATTACGCTCCTGCTCGATATCGATATCGGCTTCGAGCAACATGCGAATATCCTCCGTGGAGACCCCATCGACAATCATGCCAAGCCCTTGGCGAGTAAAGTTGTCTTCCTCCTGCTCGGCCTGATTTTCAAGGGCCAGCAGCCCTTGCTGGCGCGCAAAGACGGCCCATGACTGCAACCGTTCGGCCTGCGCCGCGAGATCTTGGTGGGGAGGGGTAAAAATCCATAACAGCTGGCGCAACGCCAGCAGAATGTACTTGGCTGGAGTCTGCAACGTGACGGCACCAACGGTACCACCCAGCACGATCAAAAAAGCGGGGCCGTCCACCAACGTCAACAGGGAGCCGCCATGCCACAGTTGGGCAATGGCAATCGCCCCCAATGCCAGGAGCAGACCGAGCAAGCCCATGATTAGCGCCCCAACTCAACCAGAATACGCTGGGCCACCTTGTCCAGAGGGAGTGATTCGCTGGCAATCCCCGCTTTGGCTACCGCTTGGGGCATACCATATACCACGCAGGAAGCCTCATCCTGAGCCCAGATGGTTGATCCCTGCTCTTTCAGCAGTCTGGCGCCATCACGGCCATCTGCGCCCATACCGGTCAGCACAATCGCCAATACCTTGTCGGCATAGGTTTTGGCCGCAGAGGCAAAAGTGATGTCCACACAAGGCTTGTAATTTACCTTGTCGTTGCCATCCACGATGCGGATGCGAGCCCCAGTACCGCGACCTTCCAACAGCATCTGCTTACCACCAGGCGCCAGATAGGCATGTCCGGGTTTAAGCACATCGCCATCTTCCGCTTCCTTGACGCCAATCTGACATAACCCGTTGAGACGGGCAGCAAACGCGGCGGTAAAAGTGGCTGGCATATGCTGGATAAGCAGGATGGGATGGGGAAAATCCCCCGGCAACTTGGTCAGTACATTTTGCAAAGCAACTGGTCCGCCGGTAGAAGTGCCGATTGCCACCAACTGATAACTCTTGCCACTGCGCTTGAAGGAAGCACTTGGCACAATACGTTGTAGGTCAGGCTGACGATCAGGAGTTCTGGGCGCAGTGCTTCCCAGCGGAGCACGAATAACCGGTTCAGGTGCTTTGGGACGGGCAGCGGATGTCATCAGGAAGCGCTTGCGGGAGATCTCCTTCACCCGCTGTTGCAACAGTCTGACTGCTTCGTCCTTGTCTCTGGCAATGTCTTCAAATTTCTTGGGCAAGAAGTCGAGAGCACCGGCGTCCAGCGCGTCCAGTGTCGCCTTGGCGCCTTCATGAGTCAGGGATGAAAACATCAGAATGGGGGTTGGGCACTTGGCCATGATCTCCCGCACCGCACTGATGCCATCCATCACGGGCATCTCGATGTCCATGGTGATCACATCAGGACGCAGCGACATCACCTTGTCCACTGCTTCACGTCCATTCTGGGCCGTATCAATCACCGTCAGCATGGGATCCTGATTAATGATCTCGCTCACCCGACGGCGAAAGAAGCTCGAATCGTCGACAACTAATACCTTGACTGCCATTGTTGTTTTTCTAACTCCTTGGGCCTGAGCTATTAATGTCTACGCGCATATGCTTTGAGCAGACTCGGCACATCCAAAATAAGAGCAATTCCGCCATCACTGGTAATCGTCGCCCCAGCCATGCCTGGGGTACCTTGAAGCAGGTTATCAAGAGGCTTGATGACCACCTCTTCCTGACCAATCAGGCTGTCTACCACAAATCCGATTTGCTGAGTGCCAATCTGCACTATTACCACATGTCCGGTATCCTGACGTGAACGTTTGTTGGCGCCACGAATCAACCATTTGTGCAGATAGAAGAGCGGTATCGCCTTCTCGCGCACAATGATGGTGAGCTGACCATCAACCATGTTGGCTTTTTTCAGGTCCAGATGGAAAATCTCGTTCACACAACCAAGGGGAAGTGCGAAGGTCTGCTCACCCACTTCAACCATCAGAGTCGGCAGAATGGCTAGCGTCAACGGAACCTTGATTTCGAGACGGGTACCTTTCCCCCAAGTGGAATCTATATGCACCGACCCATTGAGGCTGACAATGCTGGTTTTAACCACATCCATCCCGACACCACGGCCAGAGATATCGGAGATCTCGGCCTTGGTTGAAAAGCCCGGGGCAAAAATCAGGTTATAGGCATCGTTGTCGCTCATGCGAGCAGCAGTATCTGCATCCAGAACACCGCGACTGATTGCGATGGACTTGAGTTTCTCAGGATCCATCCCTGCTCCATCATCCTCAATGCAAAGCAGAATATGGTCACCTTGCTGGGAGGCACTAAGGGTGATCGTCCCTTGCCGCGGTTTGCCCGCTTTCTCCCGCACATCAGGCATTTCGACCCCATGATCGCAGGAGTTGCGAACAAGGTGAACCAGAGGATCGGCGAGCGCCTCTACCAGGTTTTTATCAAGATCGGTCTCTTCCCCCACCATCACCAGCTCAATCTCTTTCTTGAGGGTTCTGGCCAGATCACGCACCACGCGTGGGAAACGACCAAATACCTTCTTGATTGGCTGCATGCGGGTTTTCATAACCGCACCTTGCAGGTCAGCCGTTACCACATCCAGATTGGCAACCGCCTTTGACATCTCTTCATCATTGCTGGCAATACCCAGGCTCACCAACCGGTTACGGACCAGTACCAACTCACCTACCATGTTCATGATGACATCGAGAGTCTTGGTATCCACCCGCACCGTCGTATCGCTTTGCACAGCACTATTTTCTACTGGCGCAGGCGCCGCCTTGGCGGCAGACGCTGGTGCCTTGGCTGCTTCGGCAGATTTTGCGGGAGCAGCCGGTGCTGGTTTGGCTACAGGAGTGGCCGGTTTGGACGGAGTCACCGCGGCAGGTGCGGCAGGTGCGGCAGGTGCGGCAGGTGCGGCAGGTGCGGCAGGTGCGGCAGGTGCGGCAGGTGCCAGAGTACTCTGAGGCCCTTGACCACGACCATGCAATTCATCAAGCAGGCGCTCAAACTCATCATCATCGATAAGCTCGTCCACCTCTTTTTGCACCGACTTCAGAGGATTCACCTCTGGCGCCCCCATGTGCTGTCCCTGACCATGGAGTTGATCCAGCAAGGCCTCAAACTCATCATCGGTGATATCGCCAGATTGGCCAGCAACAGATGATCCTGCCGCACTATTGGTTGTGGTTGGTGTGCCCCCCACGCCATGCAACTCATCCAGCAGACGCTCGAATTCATCAGCTGAAATCTCGTCGATGGAGCCGCCCCCGTTAACAGCTGCAGGATCGCTTGCTTGGTTTATCGGTTCAACGACCTCGGGGTCAGAGACAACCTCAACAACAGAAGTAACAGCCTCCGGCTCCATGCCATTAGCACCGCTGGTCGCGGTTCGAAGTTGCTCTTCTCCTTCAGGCTTGCACAACTCGTGGAGGTCATGGAGCAAATCATCAGACGCAGGACTTGGCGCTTCACGGTTTTGTACTTGGGCGAACATCACGTTTATGGCGTCCAGCGCTTGCAGGATTACATCCATAAGCTCGGCAGTCACTGTTCGCTTGCCGTTACGCAAGATATCAAATACGTTTTCGGCACCGTGACATACGTCAACCAACTCACCCAAAGACAGGAAACCGGCGCCGCCTTTTACAGTGTGGAAACCGCGAAAGATGGCATTTAACAGATTCTTGTCGTCAGGCCGCTTTTCCAAGTCGACCAGTTGCTCAGACAACTGTTCCAATATTTCGGATGCTTCGACCAGAAAGTCTTGCAGTATGTCTTCATCAACTTCGAAGGCCATGCGTCACTCCATTAGAATCCCAAGCTAGACAGCAGATCGTCCACATCATCCTGACCATTGACTACATCGGCACGCGCCTCTGGATTCATGATGGGGCCTTCGGCTTCAATCCCGTTCGCAGGGAGAGTTCGAGTTGCATGCTCAGCTGCAGCCTCACCAAACATAGTCAGCATTTCTATTAATTTTGTTTCGACTTCCTGAACCAGCTTGATGACCTTGCGGATCATCTGTCCTGTCAAATCCTGGAAGTCTTGTGCCATCAGTATTTCTGTCAGCAGTTGTCGTAACTTATCGGCATCTGATTCAGAAGCCTTAATGAAATCATCGAGTTGATGGCATAAGGACTTAAACTGTCCCACGCTCATATCCCTGGACATCAGTGCATTCCAGTTCGGCATCACCAACTGGATATTATCATTCAGGCGATCAGCTATCGGCAGACTAGCCTCAACAGCATCCATGGTGCGATTAGCAGCCTTATCGGTCATATCGATGACATAATTGAGGCGCTCCCGCGCATCGGGAATGTCATGGGTGGCCAAATCGGGAATTCGGGGGTCGAGACGAAATTCTTGAAGTGAGTTATGCAGTTGTCGGGTCAGCTGACCAACTTTATCAAACAGATCGGCTGCGTTGGGGGCACATACATTGGCAAGCAGTTCATCGGCCAGCTCGAATTCACCTTGCTCCAGATGAGCAACAAGCATCCTTGCCTGGTCGAGCGAAATCATTGCTCTCGTTTTGGCCATCATCCCTGCTGCTCCTTAGCCAAGGCGTTCAAAAATTTTGTCGAGTTTTTCTTTGAGCGTTGCTGCAGTGAAAGGCTTGACGATATAACCGTTAACGCCGGCTTGCGCGGCTTCAATGATCTGCTCACGTTTGGCTTCCGCCGTCACCATCAGCACCGGCAGATGCTTGAGCTTCTCATCGACACGAATGGCTTTCAGCAGGTCGATACCTTGCATGCCTGGCATGTTCCAGTCAGTAACCACAAACTGGAAATCACCATTTTTCAGCATCGGCAGTGCTGTGTTGCCATCATCCGCTTCATGGGTATTGTTGAACCCAAGGTCGCGCAGCAAGTTCTTGATAATCCGGCGCATCGTTGAAAAATCGTCAACAATGAGGATTTTCATGTTCTTGTCCAAAATTCCCTCCTCAATAGCCACCTGAGTGGCTCACTTACATGATGCTAAAAATGGGTTGTGTCATGCGGATTATGCCTTAGAGTTTCATCTCAGTGTAGCCAGTACAAACACTTATAGATGCCAATCTCTCAAACGAGCGCGCAGTCTGTGCATTGCTTGGCTATGTATCTGACTCACGCGCGACTCACTTACATTCAAAACCTCACCAATTTCACGTAAATTCAGCTCTTCATCGTAGTAAAGAGAGAGAACCAGAGCTTCTCTCTCTGGTAAGCGACCGATTTGCTCCGACAGTTGAATTTGAAATCGTTCTGCGGCCAGTTCATCAAACCCGGAGCCTGACGGTGCTTCATCAGGGTTACCGATCACATCCTCACTGACCCCCAAATCCTCGATACCGATGATCTTGCCGCAGGAGACATCCTGCAACATGACATGATAATCAGCGAGAGAGACTCCCATTTGCGCTGCGACTTCCGTATCACGAGCATCCCGTCCATTGGCTTGCTCAACATTTTCGATCGCTTCTGCAATCGCTCGGCTGTTTCGATGCACGGAACGAGGCACCCAGTCACCACGCCGGATCTCATCCAGCATGGCACCACGGATACGAATCCCGGCATAGGTCTCGAAACTGGCCCCCTTGCTACCATCAAAGTTCCGCGACGCTTCGAGAAGCCCAATCATACCTGCCTGGATCAGGTCATCCAGCAAGACACTGCTTGGCAGGCGAGCCAGCAAATGCTGGGCAATCCGCTTGACCAGTGGAGCATGGCGCTCTACCAGCAGATAGGAATCCTGATGACGCAAGTACGCTTGGGCTTTATTCACGGGAACCTTCCTGTGTGGTGGCCTGAGTCTGTAACAGATTCTCCAGGAAAAACTCCAGATGACCGCCAGGCTGGTTGGGTACCGGCCAGCTAGCCGCTTTGTTGGCCAATGCGCGGAAAGCCAAAGCCGCCGGCGACTTGGGAAACGCCTCGACAATCAGTTTCTGCTTGCGTACTGCTGCGCGTAAATTGGTGTCATAAGGCACGCAGGCAACCAGTTCCAGTGACGTATCAAGGAAACGATCCGTTACCCGGGTCAGCTTGGCAAAAAGCTCCTGCCCTTCGCGCAGGCTGCGTACCATGTTTGCCACTACCTTGAAGCGAAATACACCGTGCTCTTTGGAAAGGATCTTGATAAGGGCATAGGCATCGGTAATAGAGGTAGGCTCGTCACACACCACCACCATGATGTCCTGCGCGGCGCGGGTGAAACTCAGCACCATGTCCGAGATCCCCGCCGCCGTATCCACCATCAGAATATCAACCTGGGTCTTCATCTCGCTGAAGGCGCGGATCAGTCCGGCATGTTGTACCGGCGAAAGCTCGACCATAGACTGGGTCCCCGAGGTTGCAGGCACAATCATCATGCCGTACGGTCCCTCAACGATAATGTCGTCGATCGTGCACTCGCCTGCCAGCACGTGAGAGAGATTGCGATGAACCCGCAACCCCAGCATGACGTCAACATTTGCCAGACCAAGGTCAGCATCCAGCACCATCACCCGTTTGCCTTGGGCCGCCATGGCTCCCGCCACGTTCAGGGTCACGTTGGTCTTGCCTACGCCACCTTTACCACCGGAAACGGCGATCACTTTTACTCGATTGTTTTGACGCATTTTGCGCAGACCACTCGCCTGATCCATATACATGTTACTCATAAAACTCCGAATCTTCGGCCTCGCCAAAGCCTGTGCCCCAGAAATAGGGCTCCTCTGTTTCTCGCTCCAGCGAGCCCATGGCAGCTCCGACGAGCTGCGCCGCATTGGCAACCTGAATATCTTCCGGAACCCGCTGCCCATCAGTGATGTAACTGATAGGCAAGACATTCTGGATACACACGTTAATTACTTCGCCCAGATTCAGACTCTCATCCAACTTTGTAAGTATGCAGCCGCTCAAGGGAATGCGCCGGAAATGGTCAACCGCTTCCTGCATTACCCGACGCTGGGAAGTTGCCGACATCACCAGATAGCTGCGGATCCTCACCTTGGCATTTTTGACCAGGGTATCGAGCTGCTCGGTCAGCCGGATATCCCGTTGCCCCACGCCTGCCGTATCGATCAATACCAGCCGGCGGTGGCGGAACTGATAGAGGGCATTGGCCAGCTCTTCGGCATCACGCACCTGACGAACCGGACAGCCCATGATCCGGCCATAAGTCTGTAATTGCTCATGAGCCCCGATCCGGTAATTGTCAGTGGTGATAAGGGCCACCTGCTCGGCGCCATACTTCATGGCAAAACGGGCTGCCAATTTGGCAATGGTGGTCGTCTTGCCCACCCCTGTTGGCCCCAGCAGAGCAACCGCCCCCCCCTGACGTAAAATTTCGTCTTCACTGATCTTGAGCTGAGCCGTCAACACTTCAGCCAACTGGGCCATCGCCTGATGGATAGGCATGTCTTCAGGGATCAGCCCCGCCAGTTGATCGGAAAAGGCATCGTCAAAGCCCATCTTCTTGAGCTCTTTGATGAGCAGGGCACGCATCGGCTCGCGTCGTTCAACCTCCTGCCACATCAGACCGGAGATCTGGTGCTCCAGCAGTTTACGGATGCTGGCCATCTCCTTGCGCATCCCCTCCATCTCCTGATCCCGCTGGGCAGGTTGATGGGCCCGTTGGCCGGATACGACACGCGCCTTGGGTTTGGCAGGTTCCGGGACTGTGCCCCACTGTCCCTGCTCGGCCAGCGTTCTGGGCACTGCATTGGCAGCAGCCAGACCAGCCGATTGAGTGTTGCCCATGGGAGCCCCATTGCCAGGCTTCAGTTTCTGCTGACGCGCGAGGAGGGCGGCCAGGGTATCAGCATAATGTTCGTTCTGTTCCTGAACCTTTGCGGGCTCGGGACGGGTCATCTGCCGAGCAGCAGACGAAATATTGACGCTCTCATCGTTCAGCTGACGGCGAACCGGCGCATCTTTGGGGCTCGGAACCTGGGATTGATAATCAACAGCGGCGACTATCTCTACCCCCCCGGTAACCTTCTTGTTGGACATGATGACGGCATCGGGCCCGAGCGTCTCCTTGACCTCGGCCAGAGCCGTTCGCATGTCCTTGGCAAAAAACCGCTTAATCTTCACCCGTCGTCTCCGCTAACTAGTTCTGCCCTACCGCACTGACGATGCGAATCTGCTTGTCGTCCGGCACTTCCTGATAGGACAGCACACGTAATCCAGGAATGGCATTCTTGACAAATTTCGCCAGGGTATTGCGCAGGATCCCCGATGTCAGAAGCACAGCCGGTTGGCCTTCCAATTCTTGTCGTTGAGTGGCTTCCACCAGTGAACGCTGCATTCGCTCCGCCAGACCCGGCTCAATACCGGCGCCATCACCACCACCCGCTTGCAAAGACTGATGCAATATACGTTCCAATTCAGGTGCCAATGTAATCACCGGTAGCTCGGGATCAGGGCCGGCAATCTCCTGAACAATCAGGCGACGCAGGGCAATCCGGCAAGCCGCGGTGAGCACTTCCGGATCCGGGCTGCGCGGCGCGTATTCCACCAGGGTCTGCAGGATAGTGCGCATATCGCGAATTGGCACCCCTTCATTGAGCAAATTCTGTAATACCTTCACAAGGTTACCCATGCTGATCACTTCAGGCACAAGCCCTTCGACCAGTTTGCTCTGATGTTTGCCAATCATGTCGAGCAACTGCTGTACCTCGTCATGGCCGAGCAACAGTGACGCATGGTTGGTCAAGATCTGGCTCAAATGGGTGGCAACTACGGTCGCAGTATCCACCACTGTATACCCCAGGGTCTGCGCCTGTGACACCTGCTCCTTGGCTACCCACACTGCTTCAAGTCCAAACGCGGGATCCCGAGTGGCAATCCCCTGGATCTGGCCGAATACCTGCCCCGGGTTGATGGCCATCTCTTTATCATGGTAGACGTTGGCCTCGCCGGTACTGACTCCCATCAAGGTGATGCGATATTGGTTGGGTGCCAAATCCAGGTTGTCGCGAATGTGGACAGCAGGCACCAGAAAGCCCAGCTCTTGCGAGAGTTTCTTGCGCACCCCTTTGATCCGGTTGAGCAATTCGCCCCCCTGATTGCGATCCACCAGCGGGATTAGCTGGTAACCCACTTCCAACCCGATGATGTCTACCGGCATCACATCGTCCCAGCTCAACTCTTTCTGCTCATGCGATGGCTGATCTGCACTGGTCGGCATCAACTCGCGACTGGCTGCTTTGGCTACCGCCAGTTTCTCGCGGCGCAGCAGCCACCAGGCTCCGGCGGCAGCGAGCGCCCCCAGACTCAGGAAGGCGAAGTGCGGCATCCCCGGCACCAACCCCATCATCAGCAGGATACCGGCAGAGATGATCAAGGCCTTGGGGTTATCGAACAGTTGGCCTAATACCGCTGTGCCCATATCCTGATCGGTATTCTGACGGGTCACTATGATGGCTGCGGCGATAGAGAGCAGCAGGGAGGGGATCTGCGCTACCAGACCGTCACCGATCGCCAGCAGGGTATAGATCTCGGCAGATTCGCTGAAGGTAAGATGATGCTGCATCATCCCGATGATGAAGCCGCCGATGATGTTGATGAAGAGGATCATGATGCCTGCTATCGCATCACCTTTGACGAACTTGGAGGCACCATCCATGGAGCCATAGAAATCGGCTTCCTGGGTTACATCAAGGCGACGCTTCTTCGCCTCTTCCTGATTGATGAGACCGGCATTCAAATCGGCATCGATAGCCATCTGTTTACCCGGCATCGCATCCAGGGTAAAACGGGCACTCACTTCCGCGATCCGCCCGGCACCCTTGGTGATAACTACAAAGTTGATGATCATCAGGATGGTAAAGACGATGATACCGACCGCATAGTTGCCGCCGATCACCACGTTACCGAATGCCTCGATCACATGGCCTGCCGCTGCACTGCCATTGTGGCCCTCCAGCAGCACCACTCGGGTCGAGGCCACGTTCAACGCCAGCCGCAGCAAAGTGGCGAGCAGCAATACGGTCGGGAAGGCAGCAAATTCGAGGGGGCGCCGGGTATAAACGGATACCAGCAGCACCACGATAGAGAGCGCAATGTTGAAAGAGAAGAGCACATCCAGCATCAGCGGGGGGATGGGTAACACCACCATGCCGAGCGCAGCCAACACCAGCAGAGGGGTACCAAGGCCTTTGCTCAACACTCCCCGAGACTGTTTTAACTGGCCCAATACTGCCTTGAAATGCATCGCTCTTCTCAATGTCAACCTGCTGGTGCCAGATTAAAGCAAACATTAAGCCAACAATGCAAAACATTGAAATACAATGAATTTACTTTTACAGCGTCAGAACTTTGTCATTTGCGATATTCGGTCGGAATGGGGAGATCCTTGGCCAACGGCTGAGGACGGCGCCCCTGGCCACGGCGGAATTTCTTGAGCTGGAAGACATAGGCCAGAACCTGAGCAACCGCCGCAAACAGCCCTTCCGGAATCTCGCGGCCCAACTCGGTAGAGTGGTAGATAGCCCGGGTCAAGGCCGGTGACGGCATGATGGGTATCTCGTATTCTCTGGCTATCTCCCTGATCTTCATTGCAATTTCATCAGTGCCCTTGGCCACGACCTTGGGTGCGGCACCGGGTTTGCCCGCATCATACTTGAGCGCCACCGAGTAGTGGGTCGGGTTGGTGATCACCACATCGGCCTTGGGTACATCCCCCATCATCCGGCGCATCGCCATCTGCATCTGCAACTGGCGGATCTTGCCCTTTACCTCGGGTTTACCCTCGCTATCCTTGAACTCGTCCTTCACCTCCTGCTTGGTCATCTTGAGCTGACGCATATGGTTCCATTGCTGGAACGGCACATCGATGGCCACAATAGGCAACAAGGCACAGCAAAGGATGATCAGCATCCACAAAAAAAGGTCAAGGGCATCTATGATGCCGCCGGGAAAGCCCTCCATGGAGAGGTTGAGCAGATGATTAAACTGGCTTGAGAGCATCCACCAGGCAAACAGAGTAATGAACACCACCTTGGCGATGGACTTGACCAGCTCGATCAGTGACTGCACTCCAAACATTCGCTTGAACCCGCTGATGGGGCTCATCTTGCTGAATTTCGGCATCATTGCCTCAGTGGAGAAGTTCATTCCCCCCATCAGGATATTGCCGATAAAAGCCGCGATGGCGACCAGAGCGAAGAGCAGTCCGAGCGGAAACACCAGTTCCCCCAGCAGCGCCGGCACCATGGCTACCATGGCATTGGGATCGAAAGCCTGCTCTCTGTTTAGCGTGAAGCCCATAGTCACCACCTTGAGCATGGCGCTCGCCAGGTAACCCTTGATCAACAGCAGGCCAAAGACGGCTGACAGCAGTACGCTGGCAGTTCCCAGCTCTTTTGAACGTGCAATCTGCCCTTTTTCACGGGCTTGTTGCAGTCGTTTGCCCGTGGGTTGTTCGGTACGTTCCTGGTCGGTATCAGCCATTGACACCTCCGAAACATTGGGTGTCGATCAGCTCGCAACTGACCTCCTGCACCCGCTCCCACAAGGTGTCGAAATGGCCGAGGAAGCCGCCGATCGTAAGCCAGAGGATAAGCAAACCCGACATCATGCTGACGGCAAAACCGATACTGAAAATATTGAGCTGGGGGGCAGCCCGGGTCATCACGCCAAAAGCGAAGTTGATAAGCAGCAAAGCCACGATGGCAGAGAGAGCCATCACCAGCGAGGCCTGATACATGACCCCCAGGAATGCGCTCAGTGTTTGCATCGAAGAGACAGACAAACCGCTATCAGAGATGGGGAGCGTCTCAAAACTGAGGATCACCAGGCGCAGCATCACCAGATGACCATCGAGCGCCAGAAATACCAGGGTCGCCAGCATCAGATAAATCTGACCGACCACAGGGGCCGACTGGCCATTCATCGGATCCACCAGGGTGGCAAAACCCAGGCTGGTTTGCATGGCGATCACCTGCCCCGCCATCACGAAGCTCTCCATCAGAAACTGGGTCATCAACCCCAGCGCAATACCGATGAGCAGTTGCTGGCCCAAGACCAGAAAACTGCCGGCAGAGAAGAGCTCCACAGGAGGCATGGGAGGAAGCAGAGGAGCAACCAGAAACGTCACGGCTACCGCCAGCCCCAACCTGATCCGTGCTGCGACCAGCCGGCTGCCAAATACCGCCATAACCATGAAAAGGCTGCTTATTCTGGCCAGTGGCCAGAGAATGGCAGACAACCACTCCATGATCAGAGCGGTGGTATAGGTCACCCCACCACCTCGGGAATTTGATTAACCATCAGGATGAAGAAGTCCATCAGACTCTGCATTCCCCAGTGAGCACCGGCACCCAGCGCAAGCAGTGTCACGATGAGACGTGGCAGAAAGCTCAAGGTCTGTTCGTTGATGGAGGTAGCGGCCTGAAAGATGGCGACAACCAGACCTATAGCCAAACTGGGCAAGATAACGGCACTTACCATGATATTGACCAGCCAGAGCGCCTCACGAAAGACGTCGACAAAGGTTTCGGGACTCATGTTCTGGCTCCTTGCTCGCGACCGGTTAACCGGCACCCAGTCCGAAACTGTTAGCCAACGATCCCAGGATCAGGTTCCAGCCATCCACCATCACAAATAGCATCAGCTTGAAAGGCAGCGAGACGATCATCGGCGAGAGCATCATCATCCCCATCGCCATCAGGATGCTGGCGACCACCAGATCGATGACCAGAAACGGCAAGAACAGCATAAAGCCAATCTGGAAGGCTGTTTTCAGTTCGCTGGTAACAAAGGCCGGGATCAGCACACGCAGCGGCACATCGGCAGGCTTCTCTACCTGTACGTTGGCGATCTCCATGAAGGTATTGAGATCCTTTATCCGGGTCTGAGCCAGCATGAACTGGTGGATGGGCAATTCAGCCCGTTCCAGCGCCTCCTTGGCCTGAATGGTTTCGGACAGATAGGGCTGCAGCGCCTCATCATTGATACGATCCAGCACCGGCGACATGATGAAAAACGACATGAATAAGGCAATACCGATCAACACCTGGTTGGAGGGGCTCTGTTGCAGACCGATCGCCTGACGCAAGATACCCAACACTATGATGATGCGGGTAAACGAGGTCATCATGATGACCATGGCCGGCAAGAAGGAGAGCGCGGTCATCAACGCCAGCACTTGCAGGGTCAGGCTGTACTCCTGAGAGCCATCTCCCATGGTCTTGACTGTCACTGCCGACATACCATCCTGCGCCAACGCAGGCCAGGCGTAAAACAGCGGGATCAACAGGCAAGCCAGCCATCCGGTTTGCCACAACAAGCCGTTAGTTTTTTTCATGTTTGCCCATCAATTTACCCAGCTGCTGGGAAAATGCCTGCGGCTGCTGCTCGTCCAGCGGCTCCTCCAGCCGATAGAGAAAGTTGACCTGCTGTGGCGTCACCCCTAGCAGCAACTGCTGCTCACCCACCTTGACCACCAGCAACTTCTCCTTGTATCCCACTGGCAGCGTGGCGATCACTCTCATCTGTCCGCCCCCCATGGCGTTGGCAATCTTGCTCTTCTTGAGCAAAAAACCCAGCACCAAAATAAGCCCGATCACCATCAGGCTGGAGATCAGCCAAGAGCTCAGGCTGGGAGCATTTGCTGCCCCCCCCACCTCGGCAAATACCGGCAGTGGCAGCAACAACAGCAGCAGACGCATCATTTGAGTTTCTTAATCCGTTCAATCTGGCTGATGACATCAGTCAGGCGAATACCGAACTTGTCGTTTACCACCACCACCTCGCCGTGGGCGATCAGGGTACCGTTGACCAGCACGTCCAGCGGCTCGCCTGCCACCCGATCCAGCTCCACCACCGAGCCCTGGTTGAGCTGCAGCAGATTACGAATGCTGATCTGGCTGCGACCGACCTCCATCGAGATGGTGACCGGAATATCCAGAATGGTGTCAAGCTTGCGCCGCTCCTCGGCACTGATAGGGGCATCGTCCTTGAGCTCTTCCAGCGGAGCCGGTTTGGCTTCCGCCGTCACCTGCTCCTCCAGTGCTGCCGCCCAGGCATCAGCCATCAGATCCTCTTCCTCTGTTCCGCTCATCTTGTTTCCTTATACCGCTTCGTGACAGTCCATAACCGCAAACCGTCGATTAACGCTGTTGTTCTTCGATGCTGCGCTCAAGCTCTTCCAGCTCGGCCTCACCATCGATACGTACACCGCCCCGGGTCACCAGATGCATCTCGGTCTTGACCCCTTCCGGGCGCTTGAGCTTGTCGGTGATCTTGAGTGCCACATTCTCCTTCGTCCGCCCCATCTTGGCGTGGAAGGTGGGCAAATCTTCCACATAAACCAGCAGATGTTCAGGCATGTCGACCGGAATAATATCTCCCGGCTGCAGCTCCATCAGCTCACGCAGTGTAAGCTCGGTCTCCAGCAGTTTGGCCCTCAACTCGACTTTTACATCCATGATCTCGTCGCGCAGCGCCTTGCTCCAGCGCACGTCTGTATCACCCTTGTCACTCTGCACACCGGCATCAAGCAGTTCACGGATCGGCTCCAGCATGGAGTAAGGCATAGCCACGTGGAAATCACCGCCACCACCATCAAGTTCGATGTGAAAGGAGCTCACCACGATCACTTCAGTCGGGCTGACGATGTTGGCCATCGCCGGGTTCACTTCAGAGTCGAGATACTCAAACCCTACGTCCATCACCGGCGCCCAGGCATCCTTGTAATCCTCAAACACCAGTTTGAGCAACATCTGGATGATCCGGCGCTCGGTCGGCGTGAATTCACGTCCCTCAATCTTGGCGTGGTAGCGACCGTCACCACCAAAGAAGTTCTCCACCAGGATGAAAACCAGCCGCGCCTCCATGGTGATGAGTGCGGTTCCTTTCAATGGTCGGAAACGCACCATGTTGAGGCTGGTCGGCACGAACAGAGTGTGAACATACTCGCCAAACTTCAGCATCTGTACGCCGTTGATGGAGACCTCGGCGGTACGGCGCATCATGTTGAACAGGCTGATCCGCATGTGGCGGGCAAAACGTTCGTTCACCAGCTCCAGGGTTGGCATCCGGCCACGAACGATGCGGTCCTGGGAGGAGAAGTCAAACTGGGCAACACCGGGATCTCCGGCGCCGCCTATCTCTTCCTCTTCGACATCATCGACACCGTGCAAGAGGGCATCAATTTCGTCCTGACTTAACAGATCGCTCACGCTTCACCTACTGCATTACAAAGCCGGTAAACAGCACTTGTTCGATAACGGGGGAAGAGACTAGGTCCTTGAGCACCCGACGGCACTCTTCCAGTGAATCTTTGCGCAGCTTCTCCTTGCCTTCAAAGGTCATCAGCTGTTCGGCACTGGCCGCACTGAACACCCGCAGCAAGGTACCTTCAATCAGGGGAATATTCTGTTTGGCCAACGTCTCGTCGGCGGTGCCGCGCACCATCAACTGGATCTTGATCTGCACCAACCGATCCCGCTGGGCACCCGCGACGTTGAAGACAAAGGGGCGTGGCATCCCGACATAAAGGGATGGCTGGGGTGCTTCCACCTTGGGTTGGGCATCGGCTCCCTCCGCCGCTTCTGCAGGGGGCGCATCCGAGCCGGAGAGCATAAACCAGGCACCAGCTCCACCACCGCCCAGCAAAATAACCGCCAGGGCAATGATAATGATCAGCTTCTTTTTCTTGCCCGCAGCCGGGTCTTTTAGCGTCAATTCGTTATCGTCAGCCATCCCTTGTCCACCCTAGTCTCAAACTTGTTCGATATCATAAACTTACTCGGGATTGCATCAAGCATAGAAATCTATTCCAGAGCCGTTTGTCGATTCCACCAGCAAACTGAGGTTGGCTGTGGTGAGTTCTCCCTCAACCAGCCCGTTACCGGCATGTGACTGACCGCCACCCTGGCCCTGCTGCCCCTGCCCGCCAAAAGTGGGCTGACCCTGCTGTTGCTGCGACTGCTGTTGAACCTGCGTCTGGCCAAGCTGGATCCCCTGCCCTGCCAGCATTTCACGCAGACGAGGCATCGCCTGCTCCAGCATCTCGCGAGTCTGTCCATGCTGAACAACGAAATGGACGTTAGCCTGACTGTCCGCTCCAATCTGGATTTGGATCTTCATCTTGCCAAGACCGAGGGGGTCAAGCTGAATTTCCGCCTGTTGCAGTTTTTCGGCCAGCATCACGTTGACCTTCTGGTGCAATTCGGCAGGCGCTTCCTGACTGGCCAGTTTCAGATGGGGTAAATTCTGCGGTTCACGGCGCAACGTAGCCTCAGTGGCGGGCGCCCGGCTTTCGGCCACCTGTGGCTGGGGCTGACTGTTCTGGCCATGCTGCACAGTCTGGCTCTGGCTGCTCTCACTGTTCGATGTTGTAGCAACAAGACTCTTCTCCGCCTCACCGACCTTCGGTTTCAGCTCCTGCTGAATCGCTTTGCGCACCTCGTCGGTGCCGGTCACTTCCATCTGCTTGATGCCGGCTGAAATGCTCGACAGCGGTGCTTGTGGCCCCTGAGATTCGGCCTGGGCCAACACCTGCTGCGGCGCCACCATCACGGGAGCGGCAGTGCTATCGGTCTGAGTCGTCGCATTTACCGTCACACTCCCCTGAGCCGCGGCACTTTGCGTCATCATCACCGGTGCCGAGCCTTGATTGGCTACTGTGGTAGTGGCTGTCTGCTGACTCACCTCGGCGGCACGCTTCTCAGCCCCCTTGCCAGCCATGCCAAGGCTCTCAGCGATTGTGGTTACGGTGCCCGCATCAGGTTGCTTGAGCCCCTCGCTGAATGTCTTGAGTACAGTCCCCTGTGTCACGACTTGCGCCGTTGGTCCCTTGCCGGTCACCACACCATTGGCTGAGGAGCCGGATTTGCTGTCGTCCCCCTCTTTCGCTACGAGTGACTCAACAGACTTGGTAGTACTGGCCGACTCATCGACCGGCAGCACCTTGGCCAGCTGAGTCATTCGCTCTGCCCCCGTAAGGGGCTTGGTTGGCTTGCCATCCACCCCGAGCGGTTCTCCCTTGGCAGAGACTTTCTCCCCAGACTGCTGATCCGATGGGGGGGCAACAGCTTCCTCCTCAGAGGAGAAGGCCGCATGGGAGAGAACGACGGAGGATGATGCGTCGCCCTGCGCCACCACTCGCGCCGCAGAGGGCGATACTGTGGTGTCCGGGGTCGATGTGGCGGTCGTGGCCAACGGCGATTGCGCCCCGGTCTGACCAGCAAGCTGGCGGACAATCCTGGAAGCGGCAGGGGCCAGCGCGCTTTCATCAAGCCCAATGCTCTCCTGCTCACCCTCTTGCGGCAACGGATTGCCGTCTAGCGCAGTGGCGCTCTGTTGGGCTGCCACCACCAGCTGGGGTGTCACTAGCGAGGTATCAAGCTTGAGGGAGTCTTGCAGACGCAGCAGAAAGTCGGTAGCGGGAACCTCCTCCATCTTGTTGTCGGCGTCAGGATCCTGCTCCTTGCTGGGCTCCTCGTGGGGAGAGGCACTCTCGGTCGCCAAAGATTTGGCAGACTGAAGAGTCTTAACGCTCTGATTGCTATCAGCAACACCCTGTTCACTGCCCTGGACCTTTGCAATCAGCGAGGCGAAATCCCCCTTGCTCTCGCTCCCCACCATATCAATGCCATTGCTCTCGGAAGCGCCGTTCAGAGGCGCTTTATCCAATCCGTTAGCCGGAACCGAAGGCGTTTGTGTCAGCACTGTCTGCATCATGATGGCATCCCTGAATTCTGGCGGCCCCAACGAGATAGCCGCCGACAATGTCCAGATCAAAGCAAGTTACAGGCCAGCTTGATGAAAACGCCGCAACATGGCGTACTCATCCAGCATTTTCTGCTCCTGACGCAGGGCTTTCTGCTGCTCGCGGCTTGCCTGCTTCTCCAGCAACAGCTCTACCGCCTTGCGCCGCTGCTGAGCCGCCAGCCACTCTTCACGACGTTGCTCCAGAGCCTGACGTACCTGCAGCACCCCTTCGTATTGCTGGGTAGCAGCCTGCTCGAGCTTGTTGATAAAGGCGTGATACTGGCTGTTTTGCTGGGGCGAGATCCCCTGCAAACCTCGATCGGTCCACTGCTGGTGATAGATTTGGCGGTACTGGTTGAGAGCATTTTGCTGATCCATAAACAGCTTGAGGTCCTGCTGCGCTTTTACCAGAGCCAGAGCACACTGCTGCTCGGCCTCAGCCAGCCGCTCAGCCAACAATAACAACCCTTTACTCATTGCCTCACCCTCTCTTCCCAACCGTCATCAACGCATCAAGGGCATCGCCACCATCTGCAAGGCTTGCAGGCCATCATCGTAATGAATGACCTCACGCATCCCCTGCTGCAAGAACTGATCCAGATAGGGTTTTTGAATGATGGCTCGGTCGATACGCGGATCAGAACCCTGGCTGTAGGCACCGATAGTAATGAGATCCCGGTTCTGCTGATAGAGGGAGTAAAACTGCTTGAGGGTCCGCGCCAACTCCATATGTTCCGGCGAAGTGACCATGGGCATGACCCTGCTGATGGACTTTTCGATATCGATAGCCGGATAGTGGCCTGCGTCGGCCAGTTCGCGCGACAACACAATGTGGCCATCGAGAATCGCCCGCGCCGCATCAGCAATGGGGTCCTGCAGATCATCCCCCTCGGTCAGTACGGTGAAGAAGGCGGTGATGGAGCCCTGGCCGTCACTTCCGTTTCCCGCTCGCTCCACCAGCGCAGGTAATTTGGCAAAGACCGAGGGTGGATATCCCTTGGTGGCCGGCGGCTCGCCCACCGCCAGGGCGATTTCACGCTGGGCTTGGGCATAACGGGTCAGTGAGTCCATCAGCAGCAACACATTGAGCCCCTGATCGCGAAAATATTCAGCGATGGCCAGCGCCGTTTCACATCCCTTTAGCCGCATCAGCGGCGAGGCATCGGCAGGGGCCGCCACCACCACGGAGCGGGCACGCCCCTCCTCCCCCAGAATATCTTCGATAAACTCTTTCACCTCCCGGCCCCGTTCACCGATGAGGCCGACCACGACCACATCCGCCACCGAGCCGCGGGTCATCATGCCAAGCAGCACCGATTTACCGACACCAGAACCGGCAAACAGCCCCATTCGCTGGCCCTGACCCACCGTCAGCACAGCATTGATGGCACGTACCCCTACATCCATCGGCTGATGTATCGGGCGGCGAGAGAGCGGGTTGATGCGATGCTGAGCAAACTGCACAGTCCGGGAGGAGAGAATGGGGCCGAGGCCATCGAGCGGCTGGCCGATACCGTCGATGACCCGGCCAAGCAGGTTCATGCCAACCGGTATGCCATGCTCTTCGGTGACGGGCACCACCCGGGCACCGGGGATCACCCCCTTGAGCTGTTCGCTCGGCATCAGATAGAGGCGATCGCCCGAGAACCCCACCACTTCAGCCTCCAGAGTTCCCTCGAGAGTGTCGATGCGACACAAGGCTCCGATGGCGGCACGGCAACCGATGGCTTCGAGGGTGAGCCCCACCACCCTGGTCAATTTGCCGGCAACCGGCGGTTTGGGGGCGCTGTCGCGTACCTTGTACCCTTGCAACCGGTTCAGTAGCGAGCCGCTCATCTGGCCTCCTGGGAACTAAAAAGTGCAACCGGACGACATCGTCAGGCATCGGTTATGGGCGTGGATCCTGCGAAGCCGGGTTCTGCGACGCGTTGTCCCGCAAGAAGTTGCGCAGCAACTGATCGATGCGCCCGGAGAGGGTCAGATCGATGCTGGAGAGTTCAGTAGCCAGTTGCAGATCGCCAGGGGAGAGGGTGGGGTCACTCTGCAACCGCCAGTGGCGTCTGGCGCACTCGTCAGCGCCAAATGCCTGCTCGACTCGCGTGATATCATCGGGATGCAGCATCAGAGTCACCCCCTGCTCGGCGGCGGGCAACAATGCCAGCCCCTCCTTGAGTGCCTCCAGCAGGATGCGGGGAGAGGTCTCGGCTTCATGGCGAATGAGCGCGCGGGAAAGTTGCATCACCAGCGCGACCAGTTGCTGCTCTACCGCCTGATCCAGCTCAATCAGGGGATTGGCGAGGCGGGCGACGAGCCCCTGCCAGTGAGCGATCTCCTGCTCAACCAGATCGCGCCCCATGGCCAGTCCCTCTTCCCGCCCCTGCTCGAGACCGGCCGAGTGCCCCTGTTGCAGTCCCTCCAGCTTGCCCTCTTCGAGCCCTTTGGCATAGCCAGCCTCGCGCCCCTCGGCCATTCCTTCTTCCCAAGCCGCCTGACGGATCGCTTCGAGCTCTTCGGCGGTGATGCTGGGAGTCGGTTCCTGTTCGGGCTCCGGTTCCACCACCTCCTCTTCCTGTTGATACCAGTCAGGGGCAAGACCGAGAGCATTGGTCTCGGTCTCGACCGCCACATCCATTTCGGGCCAGCCCCAGGTCTCTACCCTGGTCTCTTCCCCTTCAGGCCGTACATAGCCACGCAGCTTGTTGTTCATCTATTCGCGCCGCTCCTTGCCATGACCGCATACTGGGCTGGCAGACAGGTTCCATGAGTTGGTCATGGTCTAGAGGAACTCCTCGCCACCGCCGGAGCCCAGCATGATTTCGCCTGCATCGGCCAGACGGCGGGCGATGGAGAGGATCTCCTTCTGGGCAGCCTCCACCTCGGAGACCCGGATTGGCCCCATGGCCTCCAGATCGTCTGCCAGCATTTCGGCCGCTCGTTTCGACATGTTCTTGAAAATCTTCTCGCGCATCTGATCGTCGGAGCCCTTGAGGGCGCGCTGCAGCAGATCCCCCGGCACTTCCCGCAGCAAAGTCTGGATACCGCGGTCGTCCACATCGATGAGATTTTCGAACACGAACATCAAATCCTGGATTTGCTGGCTCATCTCTTCGTCCGACTCGCGGATCGAGTCCATCAGCTGGCCTTCGATGTTGGTATCCAGGTAGTTCATGATGTTGGCAGCCGCTTTCAGGCCACCCATCTTGGCCGCCTGGGCACCCGCCGCACCGGCGAACTGTTTCTCCATGATGTCGTTCAACTCTTGCAATGCTGCCGGTTGCACCTCTTCAAGGTTGGCGATCCGCATCACCAGATCCAGACGCACCTGCTCCGGGAACTGGCTCAGGATCTCGGCGGACTGCTCCGGCTCCAGATAGGAGAGCACTATGGTCTGGATCTGCGGGTGTTCGTTCTGGATGATGCTGGCCACTTGACGGGCATCCATCCACTTGAGCGAATCGAGGCCGCGGGCACCGGAACCAAGAATGATCTGGTCCACCAGGTTGCTCGCCTTGTCCTCGCCAAGCGCGGCTACCAGTGCCTTGCGCACGAAATCTTCGCTGCCGATACCTATGTTGGTGTACTTCTGGATATCGTCGATGAATTGACGGTGCACCGCCGCTACCCGATCGTGGCTGAAATCAGACATGGATGCCATCGACATACCGAGCCGCTGTACCTGCTTGGGTTCGAGATGGCGGAAGATCTGGGCGGCATCCTCTTCGTTAAGGCTCAACATCAATACCGCCGCCATCTCCATACCGGACATCTGATCCAGCAACTGACGCTGGCTATCGGTGATATCGTTGCCGGTTACCTGGTTTTTACTTTCTTCAGGCATCTTTGGTTACCCACTCTTTAATGACCTGAGCGGCCAGATCCGGTTCGTTCGCCACCAGGGCACGCACCGCCTTGAGCAAATCTTCGTCACGATGCAGATCCGGCAGTTTCAGCTGGCCATCGCGTACCCCGAATACCTGCTCTCCCTCAACCTGAGCTGCCAACAAGCTGAGTTCGTCGTCACCACCCAGTACGGTGTGGTTGTCAAAGTCCACTTCCCCTTCCGGCTTGGCATCCGGATAGAGCAGCCGCTTGAGCATGGGGCGAACCACGGTGACGATCAAGACAATAATCACCAGTACAGATGCCGCAATCCGTACCGCACGCCAGAACCAGGGCTGATCGTAGAGCGGCACCTCGGCGACGGTATCAAGCTCGGGGCGATTGAACGGAATGGCAACTACCTCAAGGGTATCACCACGGGTTACATCAAAACCAAGGCCACCGCTGAGCAAACGACGCAGGGTATCGAGTTCCGCCTGACTGCGCGCTTCGCGGGTCACGGCCCCGTCAGCGCCTGGCACTGCCTTGTAATCCACGGCAACGGAAACGGTCATGCGACGAATGCCACCCATCTGGCGCCGGGTGTGGCTGACGGTGGTATCCAGTTCGAAGTTACGAGTCGCCTCTTTGCGAGAACGACCCGAAGCCGCCGCACCTGTACCATCACCGCCAGTGGCCTGTTCAGGGATATTGGACGCGGCAGGCGGCTGGTTGCTGAGGGCCCCCGGCACTCCGCCATTGCTGCCGCTGGAGCTGTTCTCTTCCAGCGTCATCTCGGAGCGCACCGCAGGCAGATCGGGATTGTAGGTTTTGCGAGTCTGTTCCTGCTGGGAGAAGTCGAGAGAGAGATCCACTTCCGCCGTATAGTTGTCGGCGCCGAGCACCGGGATCAGAATGGCGTCAATTTTTTGCTTGTACTCCAGCTCCTGCTTCTGCTGCATCGCAAACTCTTTGCGAGTCTGGGCAGAGACGGGATCCTGGGAACCGGAATTAAGCAGGCGACCATTCTGATCGGTCACGGTGACACGGGTCGGCTCGAGGCCATGTACCGCAGAGGCCACCATATCAACAATAGAGTCCACCTCCCCCTGCCCCAGTGCAGCCCCTTTCAGGTTGAGAACCACAGTGGCACTGGGCTTGCGCTCGTTACGGGCAAAGACGTTGTCTTTGGGGATGGCCAACAGCACCTGGGCCTTGGCCACATTCTGGAACTGTTCGATGGCGCTAGCCAGCTGGCGCTCGCGACTCAGCTTGAGGCGCTCGGTCTCCATCCGCTGGCTGACGCCAAAACTGGAGTCCTTGAGCAGGATATCCTCTCCACCATTGGTCACATCAGCCGCATTGGTGAGACCGGCCCGGGTCAGCGCCAAACGGATGCTGGCAAAGTTCTCGGCACTGACCAGCACGCTCTTACCGTCCACCTCATAAGGGATCTTCTGCTGATCGAGAAAGTCGAGGGTCTTGACCAGCTCCTGGGTGGTGTAGGTGCCAAGAGGGCGCATATCCGGCTCCTTGCCCCATAGCAAGATAAAGACGGCGATGGCCAGACAGATGGCAAGCCCCAGGATCAGCGTGATCTGGCGCAGAACATCGGTATTGGACAAGAATCCCAGTGCCGAGCTCTTCTGCTCGTTGGCATCGAGGGCGGCGGTGCCCTCATCATTTATCAGCAGATCGCCATTTTGGTCAGTTGCCACGATTTATGTCCTTATTGCTGACATGTCATGATGCACAGTCATCATTTATACCGGCATATTCATGATGGTTTTATAGGCCTCAACCATCTTGTTGCGCACCTGTACTGTCGCCTCGAAGGCGATAGAGGATTTCTGGCCAGCAATCATCACCTCGGCCAGATCCACCGACTTGTCGCCCATATCGAAACGGGTGCGCAGATCATTGGCGGCGCCCTGCAACTCGTTGACGTTACCGAGAGCTTGCTGCAACAGCAGGCCAAAATCAGAGGTCACCTGGCGGCCAGGCTGTGGCAGCGGGGTTGCACCGGCCTCTACCTTGAGTGCCTGCATCTCTTGCATCAGGCTGCTTGCACTTATTTCCATTTTCGTCCCCAGACAATTCATTGACGCTGACAGACCGAAAGCAATAAAAGTGCCAATCAGGTAAAAATGGCCTCAAGCCGCAGAAATAGAGGAGAAAAAGGTGGTGAGTAGGATAGTGCCGATTCAATCATGTCACTATCCCCTCGAAGGCTACAACAGCAGAGCCGGCTATCAAGCTCTGCGCGTTTGCGTGATGTATTCCGGTGCCCCGGTCAAAGCAGGCACCGGACACAGCCGTTATGGCACAGAAGTGTCCCCCCTGGCGGCCAGCGCCTCATCCACTTGCTGATCCCGCTGCCCGGTCATGCCGGCGTGACGGGCGATCAGGTGGTAGATAGCGGGCACCACCAGCAAGGTAACCAGGGTCGCCAGCGACAGACCGAAGAAAACCACGGTACCCACCGCCATCCGGCTCTCGTAGCCCGCCCCCATGGAGAGCATCAACGGCACCGCACCGATAATGGCGGTGAGCGAAGTCATCAGGATGGGCCGCAGGCGGCGCACCGAGCCTGCAATAATCGCCTCCTCGAACCCTTCCCCGCGCTGGCGCAGCTGGTTGATGAACTCGACGATGAGGATGCCGTTCTTGGTCACCATGCCGATCAGCATGATCATGCCGATCTGGCTGTAGATACTCATCTCCTGCTCCGTCAGCCAGAGGCCAAGCAAGCCGCCGAAGATGCCGAGCGGCACCGTCATCATCACCACGGTCGGGGTGAGGGTGCTCTCGAACTGGGCCACCAGCACCAGATAGACCACCAGCAGGGCGAGGCCGAAGACCATAGCCATCTCCCCCTGATTGTCGCGGTAATCCTTGGAGTCACCGGCATAATCGACCGTCATGCCGCTCGGCAGATGCTCGTTGGCCCAGCCGTCGAGGAAGTCGAGCGCCTCGCCAAGGGTATGATCCGGTGCCACGTCGGCGGTCAGGGTCACCGCCTTCTGGCGCTGGTAGTGGTTGAGGCGGTTGGCGGTCGCCACCTGCTTGACCGTCGCCAGCGTCGAGAGGCTCACCATCTCGCCATTGGCTGCCTTCAGGTAGATGCGACCGAGATCCGATATGCCGTTGAACTCCTTCTGGTTAGCGCGCAGGTAGACGTCATACTCCTCGCCCCTGTCCACATAGGTGGTCTTGCTCACCCCGCCCAAAATCGCCTGCAAGGTGCTGGCGACGGTGGAAACCGGAATGCCGAGCTGGCTGGCGCTGTCGCGCGAGACGGTCACCTGCAGCTCAGGAGTCTTCTCGGCGTAGTCGAGATCCGGGCTTATCATCAGGCCGCTCGCCTGCGCCGCTTTTTGCAGCTCCAGCCCCTGCTGGTAGAGCTCGGCATAGTCGTTGCCCTGCAGCACGAACTGCACCGCAGCGGTAGAGCCGCCACGAAAGCCTGGCTGGAAGGTGCGGATCATCACATCGGGAATAACCGACAGCTTGGCGCCGAGCGAGCGGGAAAACTCGGTGGCGGTCACATCACGCTCGGCCCAGTCGGTGAGCTGGATGATCACCATGCCGGTCTGATCGCCGCCGCGGCCAAAGGCGGGTGTACTGAAGCTCATCGCCTTGACTACCCCCTGGCCCAGCATCGGCATGATGGTCGATTCCACCTGCTGCATGTTGCGTTTCATCCGCTCGATGCTGGTCCCCTCAGCCCCCTTGACGAAGACGAAGACCACGCCGCGATCCTCGGTCGGGGTGAGGCTGCTCGGCAGCTGGGTGAACAGAGCACCGATACCGCCAAGACAGAGCAGCAGCGCCAGCGGTATCCAACGCGAGCGACGCAGCACCCACGACAGCAGGTGGCGATAGTGCCCTTCCACCCGGCCCAGAGTGCGATCGAGGGCCGCCGTCAGCCGATTCGGCTTGTCAAGCGGGCGCATCAGCCAGGAGCCCATGGCCGGAGTGAGAGTGAGTGCCACCAACGAGGAGCAGAGCACCGCCAGCGAAAGCAACATCGCAAACTCGGTAAAGAGCCGGCCCACCATGCCATCCATAAAAGCGATGGGGATAAAGACCATTACCAGCACCGCCGTGGTGGCGATGACCGCAAACCCCACCTCGCGGGTGCCGTGCCAAGCCGCCAGCAGGGGTGATTCACCCCGCTGCAGATGGTGGTGAATGTTCTCCACCACCACGATGGCATCATCCACCACCAGACCGATGGCGAGGATCAGCGCCAGCAAGGTGATGAGGTTGATGGAAAAACCGAGATACCAGGCGCCGATAAAGGCGGAGATAAGTGACACTGGTACCGTGATGGCAGGAATGAGGGTGGTGCGCCCCTGCCCGAGGAACAGATAGAGCACCGCCACCACCAGCACGGCGCAGATGGCCAATGTTTCATATACCTCGTCGATGGCCTGCTTGATAAAGATGGTGGAGTCGTAGTCAACCTCCAGCTTGGCCCCCTCCGGCAGGAAGCGCTGCATCTCCACCAGCTTCTTCTCCACACCCTGCGCTACCGCCAGCGGGTTGGCGGTGGACTGGGCGACGATGCCGATACCCAGACTCTCGCGGCCGTTGCGCTGGTAGGCGCTGTCTTCGTTCTTGGCCCCCACTTCCACATCGGCAATGTCGGCCAGATAGACACTCTGACCGTTGGCGGCGGTACGCACCTGCAACTGCTGGAAATCTTCAGCTGTGTGGTAGAGCCGGGCAATCTGCACCGACATGGTCATGGAGTTATTGCGGATCTCGCCGCCCGGCAGCTCGATGTTCTCGCGCTTGAGGGCATCCTGCACATCCGCCACAGTGACGCCGCGCGCCGCCATATCGGCCGGGCGCAACCGCACATACATCACCTGGGTGAGATCGCCGGATAGCGCTACTTCGCTCACCCCGTCCACCAGACTCAGGGGGTCGACCAGCACCCGGTTGGCGTAGTCGGTCATGGCGGTGCGGTCCATCTGGCTGCTGCTGAAGTTGAGCCAGACCGCCACATCACCGCTGCCGCTATCCTTGGTCACCAGCGGGTCGTCGGCATCCTCCGGCAGCTTGCTCTTGGCACGGGTCAGGGCGTCACGCACATCGGAGACCCCCTCCACCATGTTCCAGCCAAGCTTGAACTCCACCGTGATCATCGAGCGCCCCTTGCGGGTCACCGAGTTGATGTTCTTGATACCGCTGATGCCGGAGAGCTGATCCTCGATGGGCTTGGTGACCTGGCTCTCCATCACTGCCGGGGCGGCCCCCTCATAGGTGGTGGTGATGGAGACCGACGGGATCTGCACATCGGGCATCTCCCGCACCGTCAATTTGCTGAAGGCGACCAGACCGAACACGCTGAGCAGGGCGCTGAGCACCACCGCCACCAGCGGGCGGCGTACTGAGATATCGGAGAGCCACATCAGCCATTTACCTCTGCCAGATCGTGGACCTTGGCGCCATCACGCAGATTGACCAGCCCCTCGACCACGATGCGATCGCCTACTTTCAGCCCTTCGGTGACCCAGACGGTCTCCCCCTCGGTCTCGCCAAGCACCACCGGCACCCGCTTGACCCGGCCATCGGCCTCGAGGCGATAGACGAAGCGCTGCTCGCCGGCGTACTCCACCGACTGGGCGGGAATAATGGTGAGCTGGCGGGAGGGGAGCGAGAGCTCCACATTGAGCAGCATGCCCGGGCGCAGCTGACCGTTGTGGTTGGGCAGTTCAACCCGCGCCTTGATGTTCTGGGTCTCGTTGGAGATGCGGCTATCGAGAGTGGTGAGGGTGCCGTTAAAGCGTTGCTCCGGCCAGGCTGTGCTGGTCGCCGTCACCGCCATGCCGGGGCGCAGCAGGGCGAGGTAACGCTCCGGCACAGCCAGATCGAGGCGCAGGGTATCGATATCATCGAGGTGCAGCAGGGTATCGCCGCTATTGACCAGCGCCCCTTCGCTCAAATCAATCAGGCTTACCGTGCCGGCAAAGGGGGCGATGAGAGTACGAAGGGATAGTTCGTAACGGGCGGCATCGACCCGCGCCAGCACCTGATCGACGATGGCCTCCTGCCCCTCCAGCACCGACTGGGTGACGGCACCACGAGCGACCAGCTTGCGCATCTCGGCCAGCTTGCGATTCTCGTCGCGCAGACTGGCACTCTGTTCGGCCAATTCAGCCTGTTGCTTGCCCGCATCCAGCGCGACCAGCGTATCGCCCTTGTTGACCTGTTGACCCGACTGTACCGCAATCTTGATCAGGCGTCCGGTTACCTCTGGTGTGATCACCACCGAGTTGTTGGCCGCCAGCTTGCCTACCAGCTTGAGAGTTGGCTCGGCCAGACTCTGCTTGACGGTCTGGGTACGAATATTGATCTCGCGGGAAGGGGCTTTGGTTGCCGGTTGCAAGTGGCCAACCGCCCACCAGATGGCCGCTATCAGAGAGAGCAGGCCGAGGCCAATCCAGATACGCATTTTCATCAAACAATCCATGAAGTGTTAAGAGGGGTAAATCTGATTGGGGGCCATTTTAGCCCCAGACTATGCCGTGACTATGTATAAATGTGACAAAACGTAACCGGAGCGTGGCAAGATCAGCGCGCTGTGCAGGATTCTGGTCATTTTCACTGCGCTTCGCTTACACTAATGCCCTTTCTTCGCCAATTCAGATGACTCTCGATGCCCAATGTGTTCGATCTTCGCCGCCTTGTGCACCTGACCTGGCTACTGCTGACTCTGGCCATACTGCTGGTCGGCGTGACCCTGCAGCACAGTCTGAAACAGATAGAGAATCTTTATCAGAGCGATACCCTCAACAGTGCTATTTATCTACGAGAGCAGTTCCGACAGAGCGAAATTTTTCTGGAAGCGATGCGCGGGCAGGCCGAAGAGCGGCTGCGCAGCGACCCTCACTCCGTGCTGACCCGCCAGCTTTATCGCCATATTCAACAACTTCCGGGCAAGGGGCTCGCGCTCGACAACATTCCTGCCGACCTGCCCAAAGGTTTGGTGGGCAATCTCACTGGTACCGGTCCGCTACCACCACCGGGCAGCGAGCGGGAAGCTCGCATTCACTTGGCACTGAGTCTGTCACCGCTTCTCTCCACCGCCAGCCAACGCCTGGGAGAAGAGATCGCCTGGGTCTACTTTACCGGTGTGGATAACTTTATCTATCTCTACCCCTGGCAGCCCTCCAGCAGGTTTCATTTCTACCCGAGCATCTACCAAAAACGCTTTTGGCAAGACACTCTGACCAGCAGCAACCCGGACAAGAAAACCGTCCTCTCACGCCCTTATGATGACTTTATTGGCCGCGGCCCCATGGTCACCATGTCCCAGCCACTCTACAAAGAGGGGACGCTGGTAGGGATGATCAGTATGGATGTGCTGCTCGCACGTCTGCAGCAACAACTCGACAAGCTGACCCCGGAGCTGGGGCAGTATCTGCTGCTCAATCAGTACCATCAGGTGTTGGCCAGCAGTGCGCACGAGCTCGTACCGCCACCAGAACCGTTGTCAACCGGCCAATACCTTTGGCGACAGGGGGCATGGCAGCTAACGCTGGCTATCCCCGATACCCCTTTGCGGCTGGTACACCAGGTGAGGCTGCTGCCGCTGTTCCGGGCAATACTCTGCCAGTCTGCGCCAACTCTTCTGGCTATTGCGTTTCTGCTGCTGGCCGCACTTGCCAACCTGAAAGCTCGCCGTCTCAACCAGCGACTCAACTACCTCTCCTGCCACGATGCCCTTACCGGTACCTTCAATCGCCACTATCTGGAGCAACTGAAACAAGGAGGCGAGCTGGCACAACTGCGGGCAGGGATACTGATGTTCGATGCCGACCACTTCAAGCGAGTCAACGATCATTTCGGCCATGCCGTGGGTGATATGGTGCTGATCAGGCTGGTGCAGCTTTGCCAACAGCAACTTGGCCGGCAAGACCGCTTGCTCCGCTGGGGTGGAGAAGAGTTTTTGCTGCTGGTTGCCAACAGCGATGAGGTGCGGATAGAGGAGCTGGCAGAACAGCTGCGAGAAGCCGTAGCCGAACACAACTGGGAGGCCATCGTGCCCGGATTAAAGGTTACGATCAGCCTGGGGTATCTCCCTTATCAGCCAGATATTCCTCTGCACGAAGCGGTGCGGCGCGCCGATGTGGCGCTCTATCAGGCCAAGGCCAATGGACGCAACCGCAGTGAGCGATGGTGGGGTGACGCATCCCGACTCTCGGAGTAAGCTGGTCGCTCAAACCCCTTTTTGGAGAAAAGTCGTGCCACGTAAACCCCGCGTAGGACTCGCTCTCGGGAGCGGCGCCGCCAGAGGATGGGCCCATATCGGCGTCATCCGCGCCCTTGAACGTCTCGGCATCAAACCGGATTTGATCGCTGGCTGCTCCATCGGCAGCTTTGTCGGTGCCGCCTATGCCGCTGGTGAACTGGATCGACTGGAAACCTGGGTGCGCGGCTTTACCCGCCTGCAGGTGGTCAGCCTGCTCGACCCGGCCCTCTCCGGCGGTCTGTTTCGCGGCGAAAAGGTGTTTGGTCTTGCGGCCAGCCATCTGGGGGACCCCGATCTCGAGAGCCTGCCCATCCCCTTCGCCTGCATCGCCACCGAGCTCGATACAGGCCGCGAGATCTGGCTGCAACAGGGCCCGCTGCGCCAGTCGGTGCGCGCCTCCTGCGGTATGCCGGGGATCCTCACCCCGACCCGGATCAACGACCGCTGGCTGGTCGATGGCGCTGTGGTCAATCCGGTGCCCATCTCTCTGGCCCGTGCCATGGGGGCCGAGGTGGTGATTGCGGTCAACCTCAACACCGACATGCATCAACCCTGGACCGACGAGCCGGATCAACCCGGCAGCGGCGGACTGCTCAGCCAGTGGCTCAACCGCGGTGAATCCGCGCCAGCCACCCCGGGTCTTTGGAGCGTGATGAGTGGCTCCATCAACATCATGCAGGAGCGCATCACCCGCGCCCGGATGGCCGGTGATCCGCCGGAGATCCAGCTCTGCCCACGGCTTGGCAGCTTCTCCATCATGGATTTTCATCGCGCCAGCGATGCCATCAACGAGGGGGAAGCCTGTGTCGAGCGCAACCTCGATCAGCTCAAGGATGAACTGGGCCGCCTTGGATTACTGTGATCCCCACGCCCATCACACCAACAAAAAGAGCGCCTTGTGGCGCTCTTTTGCTATGGCAAAACCTTCGGTTTAGAACAGCCCAAGCCCCTTGAGCATCACGATCAGGATCAGCAGCGGTGATACGTAGCGAATGATAAAAAACAGTGGCTTGAGGATGGGCAGAACCAGCTCGCCGCCATTGGTCAGAGCATCGCGCATCTTCTCCTCGCCCCATACCCAGCCAACAAACAGGCAGAGGAAGATACCGCCAAGCGGCATCAGGATGTTGGAGGAGAGGTAGTCGAACAGATCGAAGAAGGTCTTGCCCGCAATCTGCACATCCGCCATGGCACTGTTGGAGAGCGCACAGGTAGACCCCACCGCACCCAGCACCAGCAGGTTGATCAGGGTCGCCTTGGCGCGGCTCATCTTGAAGCGCTCGGAAAGCACCGAAACCGGCACTTCCAGAATAGAGAGCATGGCACCGGTGGCCGCGATGGCCGACAGCACGAAGAAGAGCACCATGAAAACATGGCCAAACGGAATGCTGGCAAAGACCGCCGGAATGGTGATGAACAACAGAGAAGGACCGGCGGTCGGCTCGAACCCGAAGGCAAACACTGCCGGGAAGATGGCGATACCGGCCAGCATGGAGACAAACAGGTCGGCACACATAACCCGGAACGCGGTGACCGGAATGTTCTGGTCATCACGGAAGTAGCTGCCGTAAGTCATCATGCAGCCCATGCCGATGGAGAGCTTGAAGAAGGCAAGTCCCATGGCGGTCAGCACCACGGCGCCGGTGATTTTGGAAAAATCGGGTGAGAAGAGGAAAGAAAGACCTTCGCTCGCCCCCGGCAGCGTCAGACTGCGGATACCGATCACCAGCAGCAGGATAAAGAGTACCGGCATCAGTTTTTTGGTGACAGCTTCGATCCCCTTGGAGACCCCCATCAACAGGATGCCGCCCATCAAGGCCAGTACCAGCCACTGCCACAGCAGGCTCTGCAGCGGGTTGCTGATCAGCGAGCCAAACGCAGCGCCGGTCACTTTGGGATCAGTGGAGAGAATTGAGCCATCGATCGCCTTGAAGATATAGGCAAACACCCAGGCCGCGACTTCCGAGTAGAAAGACATGATCAGGAAAGCCGCCAGCACCCCCATTACCGCAATCAGCCACCAGGGTTGCCCTTTCGGAGCGAGCTTGTTCAGGGTAGTGACCGCATCGGTTTTGCTTTTGCGGCCCAGCATGATCTCGGAGATCATCACCGGCAGACCGACCAGCAGGGTCGCAATCACATAGACCAGCAGAAAGCCGGCACCACCATTTTCACCGGTCAGATAGGGGAATTTCCAGATATTGCCGAGGCCGACGGCTGAACCAAGAGTAGCGGCAAGGACACCGAATTTACTGGTAAAGCCATCGCGGACCTTGGGGGGGGTTTGACTCATGCTTGTCTCACTTATTTCGCATCATGCGAGATGAACCGGGTTTTTAGGGTCGGAATTTTCTGAAGTTTATGGCGGTTTGCCAAGATGTTTTGAGCAAAAGCCCTAGATAGAGCACAGATAAGAAAAAAGCGGGGCTCAGGGCTCTTATTGGTTGGCGGGCAAAAAAATACCGCCCGAAGGCGGCATTTCTATTCATATCTATGATCAGCCCTTGGCGAGGTCATCCGGTCCGATCTGGCCGATTTCTGCGACTTTTTTGTCCGCCAACAGCCAGAGGGTAAACTTGTGCAGATCCGGGTGGTGAGCAAGGGCAACCAGGAAGGCGCCACCCACTTCACGATAACCCAGCTCATAGTTTTTCAGGGTTGTGGGGGGAACACCGAGCAAATCTGCAAACTTCGGGCGGCTCAGACCGACCGCTTCACGGATCTGACGGATCTTCTTGCCAACAGTGACGATATTTGAATTCATAATGTTCCATACTCCGTTTGACGGATTAAATCCGTCTTTATTTTTCGCGACGACTCGTAGTCAAGTGTATCAGTTTTGGTCGGACTCGTTATGGTCGAGCCTCTATCTTTATGAGCGCCTTTCGGCGACAACCCTTATCTTCAACGGGGGATGGTAATCGCTCAGCTGTCTCAGGTAAACAGTCTCGAAAAGAAACCTTTATTGTTGCCACCAGAATAACTCGTATAATCCGCCAGCTACCCATTAAGAGGAATAAGTATGGCGTTTCCCGGCATTATCTCTCGCCTGCACCCGGTTTCTGACCCAGCCCAATTGCAACAACAGCTCACTCAAGGCGCACAATATCGCGCCGAAGCATTCTGGCTTCCGGCCTTGATGCCAAGCCACGTCAGCGAGCTGCTGGCCGCCCTGCCGGACAGTTGCAGCCTATTTCTTGAACAGGAGTCGCAGAACCTGTCTTTGCGCAGCCACGATGGCGCCCTGCATAACAATGAAGGACTCATCACGGTAAATGGCCAGTCTATTGCTCTGGCAACCACCCCGGGTGATGGTGGTCTGGTAGCCGAATCGGGCATGTGCGAGATGACCGACTGGCTGGAGGCGGGACACCGCCATTTCATCTGTTCAGCTGCGGTTCAGCCTGTGGCACGGGCCATACTCAACATCTGGCCCCTGGATCCCTATCTGGCCCGCCACTACCTGATGACGTTTACTCCCCTGCTTAAAAGTGCAACGGAAGCAGAGTACCTTGAGGTGTTTACTGCCAGAGCACATCCTGCCAACCCGCACTCCGACTGGGTTCAGGCCTATATGAAGCTGGAAAAGAAACTGCACAGGGCCTATCTGGATCACTAATTAATCTGGATAAACAGCCAGTTAAGGTCACGACACAATTTGCCATAAGGCTCATTTGTGAGCTTGATCATGTTTTAAAATCGGCATAGAGTGCGCCTCGTCATCGGAATGACATCAGTTGCCTGGCAGCGGTTTATCACGCTTTGCGTGCCATGCCAGTGCACTCGACACACCAGGAGAGTGTGCAACCCGGTTATACCGGGTCATCTGCCAGACTCGACGCCAGCCGTACGGCGGAGCCTGCAGCTTACATAAATTACAAAGTGTGAAGCACGTGAATAACGTGCGATCTCAACGAGGATTTTTTTATGATGAAAATGGCTCCTTCCATGATCGCCATCGCCATGGCTGCTCTGGGTGCTACCGCTGCTCACGCCGCTGACGACATCTACTTCGGTGCCGGTGTCGGTGCTACTCACTTCAACGGCCTGAACAAGCTGGAAAGCACCAATGTAGGCCAGGAAGACGCAGCTGCTGCCAACGCCTTCATGGGTTACAACTTCACCGAGAACTTCGGTACCGAACTGGGCTACCAGTACACTGGTCGTGGTAACACCGACGGCAACCGTTACGAGAGCCAGGGTGCCACCCTGTCCGGTATCGCCCGTCTGCCGGTTGGCAACGACGTCTCCCTGTTCGCTGAAGGCGGCGCCTACTGGGGTCACACCGATGGTCTGGGCACCAGCGACACTAAAGTTTCCCCGCTGGCCGGTGCTGGTGTGACTTACAAGGTAAATGACGCGCTGGATCTGCAAGCTCGCTACCGCTACATGTGGGACGTGGCTGACCTGCACGCCAACGGTGAGCGTTACAAAGCCAACCAGAGCATCGCTACTCTGGAAGCGGTATACCACCCGTTCCGTACTTCCTACGTAGCTCCGGTAGCTGCTCCGGTTGTTGAAGAAGCCCCTGCTCCTGCTCCGCAAGTGGTAGAGAAGAACTTCGCCCTGAACTCAGACGTGCTGTTTGCCTTCGGCAAAGACACCCTGAAGCCGGAAGGCGTTGCAGCCCTGAACGGTCTGTATCAGCAAATCGTTGAGTTCCAGCCGAAAGATGGCAACGCTGTTGTTGTTGGTTACACCGACCGTATCGGTTCCGACGCTTACAACCAGAAGCTGTCTGAAGCCCGTGCCCGTACCGTTGCCAACTTCCTGGTGAGCAAAGGTATGGCTGCCAGCAAAGTTGCCATCGAAGGTCGTGGCGAAGCTAACCCGGTTACCGGCACCAAGTGCAACGGCGTAACTGCTAAAGCTCAACTGATCTCCTGCCTGGCTCCGGATCGTCGCGTAGAAGTTCGCGTATCTGGCGTACAAGAAGTTCAGCAATAATCTGACCTCGTTCAGATAGTGCGAAAAAAAGGGATGCTGCGGCATCCCTTTTTGTTTGTCTCGTTCTCGCTTGCATCCCTCATTCCCGCCTCCCTGCCCTTGCCTGCCCCGTCTCGAAAGCATAAAGTAGTTGCGCCTGTAAGGTATTGGATAAGCACTAAAAAGCGCTTCTTGTCCGGTCTGTTGTCCATGACGCCAATGCATCATGAGAGTCCAAAGCCTTCGCTATCCACTTTGCTGGCGATTTTTCGCAGCAATAAAAACAAGTGCATTGCCCGACATGGGCTAACACAACGAGGATAAACCGATGAAACTCAAAATGGCTCCTACCCTGATTGCACTGGCGCTCGCCGCCGCAGGTACCACAGCTCAGGCTGCCGATGACTGGTACACCGGTGTTGGTGCAGGTTGGGCATATGCCCACGGTCTGGATGATTTTGGCAAAGACACTGACAAAGACGCCACTGCGCTGAGCCTGTTCGGCGGTTACAACTTCAACGACTACTACGCAGCTGAACTGGGCTACCTCTACGCCGGTAAAGCGGGCGTTGACGGTGCCGATTTCAAAACCCAGGGTGCCACCCTCTCCGGTATCGCCCGCCTGCCGCTGGGCGACATTTTCTCGGTGTTTGCTGAAGGTGGTGCCTACTTCAATCACGTCAACGGCAATGGCAACAGCGACAACGGCACTGCGCCGCTGGCGGGTCTGGGTCTGACTGCCAAGCTCTCCGACCTTATCGATGTGCAAGCACGCTACCGCTATCTGTGGAATCTGGGTGACGAGCAGAAAACCTGGGAGAGCGACATGAGCGTCGCGACCCTGGAGCTGGTGATGCACCCGAACCGTACCTCTTATGTTGCCCCGATTGCCGCCCCTGCGCCTGAGCCGGTTCCCGAGCCGGTACTGGTCGACAAGAACTTCGCCCTGAGCTCTGACGTGCTGTTTGCCTTTGGCAAATCCACCCTCAAGCCAGAAGGTGTCGCAGCGCTCAACACCCTGTATCAGCAGATCGTTGATGTTCAGCCGAAAGATGGCAGCGCCGTGGTCGTCGGTTACACCGACCGTATCGGCTCTGACGCCTACAACCAGAAACTCTCCGAAGCGCGTGCCCGTACCGTAGCCGACTTCCTGGTTGGCAAAGGTCTTCCGGCCGGCAAAGTTGCCATCGAAGGTCGCGGTGAAGCCAATCCGGTAACCGGTACCCAGTGCAACAGCGTCAAGGGCAAGGCTCAGCTGATCTCCTGCCTGGCACCGGATCGCCGTGTAGAAGTACGCGTCACCGGCGTGCAGCAAGTACAACAGTAATCCTGCAGTTCGACATAACAAGGAGGCCACCTGGCCTCCTTTTTCTTACCGCTTATTCGCCCACCTTGTAACCCTCTTTTGCCCCCTTCCTCTTCCCGTCTCGCGCCATGGTTCACGGCGTGTCGCCCCCCCATACCTCTTTGGTGGTTAAAAACAGCCCGTCACCTATACATAAGTGTGGGGTTTGACCAGCAGGCAACCCCACTACACCAAACATCGACGAGGATACGCGATGAACATAAGAGTAAAACCTGTGTGGATTGCACTGGCATTGGCGAGCACAGGCGCACAAGCGGAACCGGTTCACGACTGGTATGCCGGGGTTGGCGGTGGCTGGGCCATTGCCCACAATCTGAATGATTTCAGTCAGGATGTCGGCAAGGATGCGACTGCGCTCTCCCTGTTTGGCGGCTACAACTTTACGGAAAATCTGGGGGCCGAGATTGGCTATCTCTCCACCGGTAACTGGGATATCAGCGGCCATGACTTCAACAGCAAGGGAGCCACACTGTCAGTCATTGGCCGCCTGCCGCTCAGCGAGATGTTCTCGCTCTTTGCCGAGGGTGGTGGCTATATCTATCATGTCGAATCGGTCAATGGCGGGGACGACAACCTGGCGCCGCTGGCGGGTCTGGGAGTGACGGCCCGGCTCCATGACTGGGTCGATCTCCAGGCCAGGTATCGTTATCTGGTAAGGGTCGGCGATGATCCTGACAATGACAAGGCAAACAGCGGCACCCAGCGCTGGGTCAGCGACATCAGCACAGCAACCCTGGAAGTAGTGATCCATCCCAATCGCAGCCAGCCGACAGAGCCGGCTCCCACGCCCGCACCGGTCGTGGTCCCCCCGCCACCGGCCGAACCGGAGATGGTAGATCAGACCTTCAACCTCAGTTCCGATGTGTTGTTCGCCTTTGGCAAAGCGGACCTCAAACCGGAGGGGATGAGCGCGCTGGACGCTCTCTACCAGCAGATCGTCGATGTACAACCCAAGGATGGCAGTGCCGTCGTGATGGGATATACCGACCGTATCGGCTCGGATGCCAGCAATCAGAGGTTGTCAGAAGCTCGGGCCCAAACCGTTGCCGACTTTCTGATCAACAAAGGGCTGCCTGCCGACAAGGTAAGCATTCAGGGCAATGGCGAGAGCAATCCGGTCACCGGCAACCAGTGTGACGACATCAAAGCCAGAACCGCCCTCATAGACTGCCTTGGGCCGGATCGCCGGGTCGAGGTGCGCGTCACCGGCGTACAGGGCGCCAGCGAGTAGTTGATCTTGAGGCGATAACCATGTCAGACGTGCAGTAAAAAGGGATGCTTTCGCATCCCTTTTGCTTTGCCGTGGCATTCCCTTCTCCCCAATCAGAAGGAGGTGCGGCGGTAGCGGCGATACTCCGGATGCCAGAAGTTGGCTTCGATGGCCTGATCGATCACCTCGTCCGGGGTCTGCACCGCCTTGCCCTGCAGCATGGCGGTCTTGGCCACCATCTTGGCGATGTAGCGGGAGACCTGATGGATATCCGCCAGGTCCGGCAGCAGGGAGCCCTCCTCCCCTTTCACCAGCGGCGAGCACTCCGCCAGCGCGCGGCTGGCCGACATCAACATGGCGTCAGTCACCCGGGTGGCGCCGGAGGCGATGACGCCAAGGCCGATCCCCGGGAAGATGAAGGAGTTGTTACACTGGGCGATGACGTAGCGCTTGCCCTTGTACTCCACCGGTGCAAACGGACTGCCGGTGGCCACCAGCGCCTGACCGTCGGTCCAGCGGATGAGGTCTGCCGGCGTCGCCTCGACCCGGGAGGTGGGGTTGGAAAGCGGGAAGATGATGGGACGGGCACAGTGCTTGTGCATGGTCTTGACCACCTCTTCGGTAAACAGCCCCGGCTGGCCGGAGACCCCGATCAGGATGTCCGGGCGACCGTGCTCCATCACCTCCAGCAGGGAGATATTGTCCCCCACTGGCCAGTCTTTGATCCGCTCCACCGGCTGGGAGAGACGGCGCTGGAAGTCGAGCTGGTTGGGGATCTTGTCGGTGATAAGACCAAAGCGGTCCACCATAAAGACCCGGCTGCGGGCCTGCGCATCGGTCAGCCCTTCGGCCTTCATCTGCGCCACGATCTGCTCGGCGATGCCGCAACCAGCGCTGCCCGCACCGAGGAAGGCAACCCGCTTCTCGGAGAGCTTGGCACCGGAGGCCTTGCAGGCGGCGATCAGGCTGCCCAGCGTCACAGCCGCGGTACCCTGAATATCGTCGTTGAAGCAGCAGAGCTCGTTCTTGTAGCGGTTGAGCAGCGGCATGGCGTTGTTCTGGGCGAAATCCTCGAACTGCAGCAGAATATCGGGCCAGCGGCGCTTGACCGCCTGAATGAAGGCATCGACAAACTCGGCGTACTCATCCCCCGAGATACGCGGATTGCGCCACCCCATATAGAAGGGGTCATTGAGCAGTTGCTGGTTGTTGGTGCCCACATCCAGCACCACCGGCAGGCAGTAGGCAGGCGAGATGCCGCCACAGGCGGTGTAAAGCGACAGCTTGCCGATGGGAATGCCCATGCCGCCGATCCCCTGATCACCCAGACCCAGGATCCGCTCGCCATCGGTCACCACGATCACCTTGACGTTCTGCTTGGTGGCGTTTTGCAGCATGTCATCGATCCTGTCCTTGTCCGGATAGGAGATAAACAGGCCACGGGCGCGGCGATAGATGTTGGAAAACTCCTCGCACGCCTTGCCCACCGTCGGGGTGTAGATGATGGGCAGCATCTCGGTCAGGTGGTTGTGCAGCAGACGGTAGAAGAGCGTCTCGTTGGTATCCTGGATGTTGCGCAGATAGATGTGCTTATCCATGTCGTTGCCAAACGCCATAAACTGGCGATAGGCGCGCTCGGCCTGCTCTTCGATGGTCTCGATATTCTGGGGCAACAGACCTTCGAGGTTGAAGTTGCTGCGCTCTTCGCTGGTGAAGGCGCTGCCCTTGTTGAGCAAGGGGGTCTCCAGCAGGGCGGGACCGGCGTAGGGAATGTAGAGAGGACGTTTCTGGTTATCATCTTCAAACATGGATCTTGGTACCTAAACGGTTAGCTAGACGCAGGGACCCGCCGATCCTAGGGGCTTGTCTCATTAATTTCAAAGAGTTTGCACATCCGTTGCAAAAGGTTTGCGACCCAGTCGACGAAAGGCGCCGGGGGTCTGACCAGTCAGACGACGAAAGCGGTTGGCAAAGTTGGCCCCATCGCTGTAACCGACCCGGGCCGCCAGCTCGCCAAGTGGCCAGTTGGTATAGAGCAGCAGCTGGCGCGCCTTGTTCATTCTGAGCTCGGTCACCCTCGCCATCGGCCCCATACCAAACGCTTGCTGACAGAGCCGGTGCAGATGGGGAACGGAGCAGGCCATCTGTCGGGCCAGCAGGGCGACACTCCAGGGTTCGTCCAGGCGCGCCTCCACCCGGCGAAACAGTGCCTGCAACCTGAGTTCAGGGGTACCGCGCACCTCCCCTTGCAGGGTCCGCTCCAGCAGCGCCAGCAACAGGCTGAGCAGTTGAGGTTGCAGCGAAGAGCGAACCCCCTCCCCCTGCATCAGGCTGAGCAGATGGTAGAGCTGATCGCCGCCATCCCCTTGCCAGATACGGTGACCAAGGCGATGCAGGTGCTGCCAGCGTGGCACGTCATCGAGCAAAATCCAGCTGATCTGCCAGCTTTCGCCAATCAGTTTGAGACCACCGGGTACGGCGGCGGGCAGGAAAATCAGCGATCCGGCCGGAATGGCTTGCTCCCCCTCGTCGGTGAGCAGCGCGCCACCCTCATCGTGACTCACCATCAGGATGTGAAACTCGGGGCGATTGCGACGGATGAGGTAGTGATCACGCACCCGGGAGAGGCCGGTCAGGAAGATCCCCGCCTCGCCGAGCAGCGGCAGCCCTTCACGTCCCAACATCTGCTCTTCACAGGCTGGCGCTATCTCCAGACACTCTCTGGCAAATGGCATAACACCTCAAAAGGATAGTTTTACACAAGAAAATCGAGATCTACTCACAGTGGTAACTGCTCTACACCCCCTTATCATAACCATGACAACCCTTGCTTTTCTCATACCCGGTTAACAACTATGAATTATTGGCAAGCGATTTTAAAACAAACCACCGATCGCGAGTTCATGACCCGATTGTGGCGACTGGCCCTGCCCGTCTCGCTGCAATCCATGATGTTCTCCCTGCTCGGCCTCATCGATATCATGATGGTGAGCCAGCTTGGTACCACAGCTGTGGCGGCGGTCGGCTTGGGTAACCGGGTCTTCTTCTTCAATCTGCTGGTGATAGCGGGCCTCGCGGGCGGGGTCTCGGTATTGGCAGCACAATACTTCGGGCGCGGGGAGATGGCCGGGGTACGCCGCTCCCTGGCGCTGGCCATAGTGGGCGCCTTGCTGGTCACCCTGCCCTTTGCCTTCATCTATGTGTTATCACCGGGCAGCGTGCTCGGCTTTGCCAGTCAGGATCCGGCGCTGCGGGCACTGGCGGATCAATTCTTGATGATCACCGGCGCCACCATCCTCTGTACCGCCATCGTGGTGCCGCTGGAATCAGCCCTGCGCTCGGTGGGCAATGCCGCCGCGCCGACCCGGATCGGCATTATCGCCATCATCGCCAACGTCATCCTCAACTACGCCCTCATCTTCGGTCACTTCGGCTTCGAGGCAATGGGGGTGGCCGGTTCGGCCTGGGGCACCACCATTTCCCGGCTGCTGCAGACAGCCCTGCTGCTGCTCTACGTAAAGCGTTATGAAGCGCGCCTGATCCCGCGCGCACCAGACTGGCTGGCCGCCTTCAAGCGCAAGGAGGTGGTGCGCTTTACCCTGATCGCCCTACCGCTGCTGTTCCATGACGGCCTCTGGGCCTTCGGCATGCTGATTTACGGCTTTCTCTATGCCCATCTTGGCACCGATTCGCTGGCCATCATGACCACCCTCGGCACCCTGGAGAGCATCCTTATCTCCCTCTTCTTCGGGCTGGCAGTGGCCTGCTCCACCCTGCTCGGCCACCGGCTCGGGGCCGAAGAGTACGAGGTCGCCTGGCAGCACTCCCAGCTGTTCCTGCTGCTGGCACCGATTGGCGCGCTACTGGTGGGGATCATCGTCTGGTTGCTGCAAGCCAACCTGCTGCAGTGGGTCGGCAACCTGCCCCCCGAGCTGATGACGGAGGCGGGTCAGGTGCTCGGCATCATGTGTCTCGGGATGCTGCTCAAGGTGTTCAACATGGTGGGGATCATCGGGGTGCTGCGCTCTGGCGGCGATGTTAACTACAGCATCTTTATCGACATCGTCGGCATGTGGTGCATCGGCATCCCGCTCGCCTGGGTGGCGGTCACGCTACTCGGCTGGCCCCTCTCCTGGGTGGTGGCGGTGGTCTTGCTGGAGGAGCTCAGCAAGGTGTTGCTGGTGCAGCGCCGTATTCGCCAGCGCTGCTGGTTGAAGAATCTGGTGATCGGATAAACAGCCACAAATCGGGGTCATATCAATGACAGAAAAACCCTGTTTGCAGTATGCTGGGCGCCTCTTCAATCAGAGGCAGGGATCCACGATCTCCCTGTCCAGTAGTCGTTTAAGGAGACGAGCATGCAACCACAGAAAGAGCTGATCACCGAGACGGCCCTGCTTGAGATGGCCAACAAGATCATTAAAGAGCATGAAGACTTCATCCACGGTATGCGCGCCGATTCGGTGGAGCAGAAGGGGGATATTCTGGTGTTCAAGGGGGAGTATTTCCTGGCCGAAGATGGCACCCCGACCGGCAAGACCATGGCGGTCTTCAACATGTTCAAGCTGCTGGCCCAGCAACTCTCCGGCAAGTACAAGCTGGCCTGATCTCGCCAGCACATTGCCAACAGGATGCCGCCCTCAGGCGGCATCTGTTTTTGCGCGGTTCTGCCCCTCAACCACCACGCAGTTGCGTCCCGCCATCTTGGCCTGATAGAGACACTCGTCGGCACGGTTGATCAGAATATCGATGGTGTCATCGGAACGAGCCATGGCAATCCCGATACTCACCGTCACCTCCAGCAATTCATCCGAAGTGGGACTCTTCACCAGCCGCGCCTCAACGGCAATGCGCAGCCGCTCGGCCATTTTGCTCGCCAGCGCCGGATCGGCACAGTTGTGCATCAGGATAGCAAACTCTTCGCCGCCATAACGCCCCAGCACCATGTCAGGCTCCAGCTGCTCGCCCAGGGTGGTCGCCACCTCCTTGAGCACCGCATCCCCCGCCAGATGGCCGTAGATATCGTTGATCCGCTTGAAGCGATCGAGATCCAGCAGCATCACCGCAAAGGGCTTCTTCTTGAGTTGCAGCCGGATTCTGGCCTGCTCCAGCTGCTTCATCAGCAGGCGGCGGTTCATCATGCCGGTCAGCTCATCAGTGGTCGATTCCCGATATAGCCGCAGCAGCATATTGAGCTGGCCGCACTGCACCCAGCAACTGGCCATGGTAAACATGCCGAGCACCCACACCTGATTCAGGGTGGCCTGACTCCAGATGCTCTGTCCCACCAGCAGCCAGTGGCCCAGCAGCATGGTCACCAGTACCACGCCTGCCAGTTGCAAGCCGAGGGATAGGGGGATGGGGAAGATGGCAAACAGGGTGATCAGCAGATAGGGAAAGGCCGCATAACCCGCCTGCAACTCCTGTCCGGCGCCAAAGCTGTTCAGGCAGAAGAGGGAGAAGAGCATCATCACGGCCATCAGGTAGCCAAGGGCCAGCTTCATTCTTTCCCGCTTGAAGTGGATGAGGTACGAGAGCGGAATAAGTGGCGAGAGCGCCAGGGTGCAGAAGATCCTGGCCTGGAACAGCTGCTCGAAATGAACGGCGGGCAAGGTCAACCAATCCACCACTGCCCAGGCGGGCAATCCAAGCATCAGCAAGCAGGTCAGCAGGCGCAACCGCACCGTCATAAACCCCATGCGAGTACGAGTAAAATCTTCGGAGTGAACCCTCGCACTCCAGAACTCTGACAACTTGAGCATCCAGAGTCTCCACGATGAATACTGAGGGCTCATTCTACACCTACAAAGTGGTAAAAATGTCATTAGCGGGGAGAATAAAAAGGAGAGGTCGATCACACAAACCGACAGATGATAATCTCAGCGCGCAAACGTTTCAACCCATCAAAAAATAAACCTTTTTTTGCATAATTAGCGCTGGTCAGCCTCATTTCAATCACTACAATAGCGCCCAATTTTCTCCCCCTCCCCACACAATTCGAGGTACTTATGGAACAGGCTGCTGTCACACGCGCCAATCGAGAGGCACATCCACCCAGGCGAGCCCATAGCGAACTGGTCTATGGCATAGAGGATGTCCCGCCTCTGCCCCAGACGCTGTTCGCCGCCCTGCAGCATATGCTCGCCATGTTTGTCGCCATCATTACCCCGCCCCTGATTATCGCCAATGCCCTCGGCCTCCCTGCCGCCGACACCCGTTATATCGTCTCCATGTCGCTGGTCATGTCCGGCATCGCCTCCTTCATTCAAACCCGCCGCTTCGGCCCCATCGGTTCCGGCCTGCTCTCGGTACAGGGCACCAGCTTCAACTTCCTCGGCCCCATCATCGCCTCCGGTCTCGCCCTCAAACAGGCGGCCATGCCCACCGAGGATCTGTTGGGCACATTGTTCGGCACCATGATGGTTGCCGCACTCACTATCGTGGTGATGAGCCGCTTCCTCCATCTGGTGAAACGGATCATCACTCCGCTGGTCACCGGCATAGTGGTGCTGCTGATCGGCCTGACCCTGATCAAGGTCGGTCTCATCAGCATGGGCGGCGGCTATGCAGCCCTCTCTGATGGCAGCTTCGCCAGTCACACCAACCTCTTCCTCTCCCTGCTGGTGCTCGGCCTTATCGTGTTGCTGCAACGCAGTCGCAACCCCTGGTTGCGCCTCTCCGCCATCATGATCGCCATGCTGGCGGGCTATGCCGTGGCCCTGCTGTTGGGCAAAGTGAGCGCCCCCACCTTCGACGGCCCGCTGGTGGTGGTGCCCATTCCGCTCCACTACGGTCTCGGCTTTGACTGGCAGCTGTTCGTGCCGCTCGCCATCATCTTCGTGGTCACGGCGCTCGAAGCGATCGGCGACATGACCGCCACCTCGGACATCTCCGGCGAGCCGCTGGAAGGGCCTGTCTATATGGAGCGGATCAAAGGCGGCGTGCTGGCCGATGGTGCCAACTCCATGCTGGCGGCAGTTTTCTCCACCTTCCCCATGTCCACCTTCGCCCAGAATAACGGCGTCATTCAGCTGACCGGCGTCGCCAGCCGTCACGTCGGGCTCTTTATCGCCGCCATGCTGGCGCTGCTTGGCCTGTTCCCGGCGGTCGCCAGTCTGGTGCAGCAGATCCCCGAGCCCGTGCTGGGGGGCGCCACTATCGTGATGTTCGGCACCATCGCCGCCGCTGGCGTGCGCATCATTGCCCGCGAGGAGCTGGATCGCCGCGCCCTGATGATCCTGGCAGTGTCGCTGGCCATGGGGCTGGGGGTCGCACAGGTGCCGGAAGTGCTGCAACACCTGCCGGAGCTGGCCAAGAGTGTGCTCTCCTACGGCGTCGCCACCGGTGGCATCACCGCCATCGTGCTCAACCTGCTGCTGCCCAAGCGCGAAGCGCGCCACTCCTGAGACATCGTCCACCGATAGCCAACCCAAGCCCCGCACTGCGGGGCTTTACCTTGCCAGTCGCCACGGGTAGTGTGCTGGGCAGCCTTTTTTGAGGATGCCGCCATGCCCTATCGCCTGCTCTCCCCCCTATCCAATACCGCTTCACCCGCACAGATACTGGCGCAAGAGCAGTGCTGGCTGCGCGACTGTGCCCATGACGGCCAGCCCCGCGCTCACCTGTGGCAGGCGCCCCAATGCCTGATTGTCACTCGCAAGGATACCCGCCTCCCCCGTTACGAAGCTGCCTGCCAGCAACTTGCAGCTGAAGGCTGGCCGGTACATGTGCGCGACAGTGGCGGCACCGCCGTGCCCCACGGGGCGGGGATCCTCAACCTATCCCTGCTGCTGCCTCGTACCACCACAGATCTCGCCCACTACTACCGGCTGCTGGGGGCGCCACTGCTGACCCTGCTGGCGGAGTACGGCCTTGAGGGAAGCTATGACTTCGTACCCGGCTCCTTTTGCGATGGTCAGTACAATCTGGTGATCGGGGGACGCAAGATCACCGGTACCGCCCAGCGCTGGCTGGCGCCGGGGCAGGATCACCAAGGCGCCGTGCTGGCGCAAGCCATGCTGCTGGTGGCGGGTGATGTGGATGAGGGAACCAGAATGGCGAGCCGCTTCTACGAGCTGGCGGGCGGCGAGCTGCGTTTTATGGCGGGAACCTCCACCACGCTAGCAAGCTGCATCGATTGGCACGGTAGCGATCAGGCACTGGTAGAGAAAGTGCGAGCACGTCTGGATAGCCTGCTGAGCGAGGGGCTATCCTCCTCATCCTGACCTTATCCCGAAGGGAGAGGGAAAGTCCCCATCCAGAGACACGGCGCACAAAAAAGCCACGACCGGAGTCGTGGCTTGTTCTTTTCAATGGGAACGTGAAACGGGCTGAGGCGTTCAGGCCGTCTGCGGCTCCGGCTCGGCTTCGCTATCCAGATCACGGCTAAAGTAGGCGCGGGTCTCGGCGATCACCACATGGCGCAAGCCAATCAGGCCGATGAGGTTGGGCACCGCCATCAGGCCGTTGACGATATCGGCCAGCAGCCAAATCATATCCAGATGGAGGAAAGCACCGCTCGCCACCAGCGCCAGATAGACCAGACGATAGGGCTTGATTGCCTTCACCCCGAACAGGTACTCGGTGCAGCGCTCGCCGTAGTAGTTCCAGCCAAGGATGGTGGTAAAGGCGAAGAACAGCAGGCCAATGCTCACCAGATACTGGCCGACATGAGCATCGAGCCCCTGGGCAAAGGCCAGACTGGTCATGGCCGCACCGCTTGCATCGCCGCTCCACACCCCGGTCACCACCAGGGTCAGGCCGGTCATGGTGCAGATGATGATGGTGTCGATGAAGGTACCTGTCATGGAGACCAGCCCCTGCTCCACGCACGAATCGGTCTTGGCTGCCGCCGCCGCGATGGGCGCAGAGCCCAGTCCCGATTCGTTGGAGAAGACCCCGCGCGCCACCCCGGACTGAATGGCCAGCATGATGCTGGCACCGACGAAGCCGCCGGTCGCCGCATGGCCGGTGAAGGCACTCTCGATCACCAGCATGACGGCATCGGGCAGGGCGCTGGCGTTGTTCACCAGCACGCCCAGACAGGCGACGATGTAGAAGATGGCCATGAAGGGCACCACCTTGCTCGACACGCTGGATATGGACTTGATCCCTCCCAGGGTCACCAGCGCCACGATCAGGGTCAGCACCACGGCGGTCGCTTCACGGGGCACCGAGAAGGAGAGGCTCATGGCGTCGGAGATGGCATTGACCTGAGGGAAGGTACCGATGCCGAAGAAGGCCACGCCGATGCCAAACAGGGCAAACAGCTTGGCCAGCGGCTTGGAGCCGAGCCCCTTCTCCAGATAGTACATGGGGCCACCCGCCATCTGGCCGTTGGCATCCTGCTCGCGATATTTCACCGCCAGCAGACACTCGGCGTACTTGGTGGCCATGCCGAACAGCGCCGCCATCCACATCCAGAACAGGGCACCGGGACCACCGAGCTTGATGGCGGTGGCCACCCCGACGATATTGCCGGTGCCGATGGTGGCAGAGAGTGCGGTACAGAGGGCGCCGAAGCTGGAGACATCTCCCTGCTTGCCCTGCCCCTGATCGCGACCAAAAACCAGCCGCAGAGCGAGCGGCAAGCGCACCACCTGAAGCAGACCCAGACGCAGGGTGAGATAGATACCGGTCCCGACCAGCAGGATCAGCAGGGGCGGCCCCCAGATAAAGCTATCGATGGCGGTTAACGCCGATTGAATTGATGACATGCATCCTCCTTAAGAAACAGAAATTAAGGAGGAGAAGGATGATCTTCCCATAGGTGTCACGATCGGCCAGAGGCGATCGGATGCGGGCCAAGCCCAGGTACAACCATCCCATCCCCTCTGTCCTTTTGCCTGAGAGTTTCCGGCGCCAGCCTGCCCTTGCGGGTAGTCATGGTGCCTTGCTCCTTCGGCGCCCGATTTAACGGGTCTCTCCAGAGTATCGTCCAGTAGCAGTCCACACCGGTTGCCCAGTACCTGAAAGATTCACTTCTTCGGTGGATGGTTGCCCATCGCTCTCCTGCTACCTTCATCCGAACTAGTTTGGATTAGGAAGTCGGCATGTTAATCCAAAAAATGTGAGCTGTCTCGCACTTGGCCGCCCCCATTTATATTTTTTTAGTGACCACCAGAACCGCGGCAAGAATGTTAAATGCTAGTTAACTATCAACAAGTTAGGCTATCACGCATCAAATGTGGCCCAAACGGGAAAAATGGCGGATAGAGAACAGTGATCCCTCTCGTTTCGCCAAGAAAATCTTGCCGACATATCCAATCAAAATGCTTGCACACAGAATCAATAAGCCGATAATCCGCTGCATAACCAAGCACTTTGCCATCAATTTATGCACTGTGTTCGGTTGGTCCCACCGGACCGCTCGCCTGACCCGGCCGTCGCCGGTTCAATCGCATATGGCTTGGGCATATCACGCCCCCTAAGGATGACCAAAAGAGAATGAACGAGACCCTGGTTGCAAAAGATGTGGTCGCACAAGATTACCGTCAGCTGGTTGAACAATTCGGCTCCCCCCTGCTGCTGCTCGACAAGGCAGCCATCCGCAAACAGTATCGGGCGCTGGCCGCCGCCCTGCCCGATGTACGATTGCACTATGCACTCAAACCCCTGCCCCATGAGGCGGTGGTCTCTGTCTTGAAGGAAGAGGGGGCCTGTTTCGATCTGGCCACCAATGGCGAAGTGGATCTGGTGCGCAGTCAGGGGGTTCGCCCGGGACGTTGCATTCATACCCATCCCATCAAGCGCGACAGCGATATCCGTTACGCGCTGGAGTTCGGCTGCACTGTGTTTGTCTACGACAACCCGCTGGAGCTGGAAAAGTTCATTCCCTATAAGGACGAAGTGAAACTGCTGCTGCGGGTCAGCTTCCCCAACCCCGAGACCAAGGTCGACCTCTCCAAGAAGTTCGGCTGCACCCCGGAGCAGGCGCTGCCGCTGCTGCAACTGGCCCACGCCAAGGGGATCAAGGTGATGGGGCTGTCGTTCCACGTCGGCTCCCAAGTACCCCACGCCCGTCGCCATGTGCAGGCCATCGACGCCTGCCGCGAGATCATGGAGCAGGCCTGGGCGCTCGGGCTCAAGCCCTGGGTGCTGGATATCGGCGGCGGTTTCCCGGTGGATTATGAGGGGGGCGAGTTCGATATCGACGGCTTCTGCGCGCCGATCCGCGAAGCGCTGGCCAAGTTGCCCGCTACCGTGCAGAAGATTGCCGAACCGGGCCGCTTTATCAGCGCGCCGGCCATGACTTCGGTATCAAGCGTGATGGGCAAGGCGCACCGCGGCGACAAGATCTGGTACTACCTGGATGACGGTCTCTACGGCAGCTACAACGGCCAGCTCTATGACCACGTTACCTATCCGGTTAGCACACCTTATGCCAGTGGCGAGCAGCACAATTCGGTGCTTTCAGGCCCCACCTGCGACAGCGTGGATGTGATCCGCGACGGCATCATGCTGCCGGATTTGGCTATCGGCGAGTTGGTGGTAGGCAAGGTAATGGGTGCCTACACCTGGGCCTCCGCCTCCACCTTCAACTTCTTCCCCAAGGCCAGCATCCTGATTCTGGACAGCAGCCAGAAGGGGCAGAAGCTGGTGGCAGTAGCCTGAGCACACCGCTCGCCAACAGGTTCACTGGGCAAAAACAAGAGGGGGAAGCTTGAGCTTCCCCCTCTCTCATTTCACCAACCCCTATCAGATAAACTGACTGGTCAGCAGCCAGCCGGTGTAGGCGACGAAGCAGGTCAGCAGCAAGCCCCCCTCCAGCCGGTTGATACGGCCCTGCCCCTTGCGGCCCAGACACATCACCAGCAGCAGCAGGGTCAGCCCCATCATGATGCTCCAGTCACGGGTGAGCACCTCCGGCGCCACATCGAGCGGGTGGATGCCCGCCGCGATCCCCACCACCGCCAGGGTGTTGAACAGGTTGGAGCCGAGCACGTTGCCAAGGGCCAGATCATGCTCGTTCTTGCGAATGGCGATCAGCGACGAGGCCAGCTCCGGCAAGGAGGTTCCCACCGCGACTATGGTGAGGCCAATCACCAGATCGCTGATACCAAGCGCCTGAGCGATGGTCACCGCCCCCCAGACCAGTAGACGGGAAGCACCGATCAGCAGCACCAGCCCGACCACCAGCCAGAAGATAGCGCTCTTGAGGGACATCCCCTCGCTCTCGATATCCTCGGCGGTCTCGGTATCCAGCGCATCTCCCTTGCCATTCATGCCAGCCCAGATAGACCAGCCCATCAGGGCAACGAAGACGGCCCCCAGAATGACCGCATCCATCCGGCCCAGATGGCCATCGATCAGCAGGGCGCCAGAGAGCAGGGTAATACCGAGCAGGATCGGGATCTCCTTGCGTACTACCTGAGAGGCCACCGCGATAGGGCTGATCAGTGCCGTCAGACCCAGGATCAACGCGATATTGGTGATGTTGGAGCCATAGGCATTGCCGAGCGCCAACCCGGGATTGCCCTGGGACGCCGCCAGCGCCGAAACCACCATCTCCGGGGCCGAGGTACCAAAACCGATGATCACCATGCCGATCAGCAGCGGCGGCATCCCCGCATAACGGGCGGTGGCGGCAGCGCCGTCGACAAACTTGTCTGCGCTCCAGACCAGCAGCGCCAGTCCGGCAATCAGGGCAACAAAAGCCAGGGTCATAGGATCTTCATCTCTTGTTATCTGCAACGAAGCGCCAGCCCGAACGGGCAGGCACCATGGGAAAGTGGCGCCAGTGTAGCTGTGCCACCTTCCATTTCAAGGGGAAATCAAACCGTGATTAACATTTCACAGCACAGCCAGCAGGCTCGCGGCATCGGAGACCTCGAACTTGCCCGGAGCCTCCACAAACAGCTGCTCGACCACACCATCGTTGGCGATCAACGCAAAGCGCTGGGCACGGATGCCGCCAAAGGCGCCGGTATCCTTGGCCAAGCCCAGCGCCCGGGTCCAGCTGCCATCGCCATCTGCCAGCATGGTGATCGCCTCGGCATTCTGGGCCGTCTGCCAGGCACGCATCACGAAAGCATCGTTGACCGACAGACAGCAGATGGCATCCACCCCTTTGGCCATAAACTGATCGGCCAGCACCACATAACCGGGCAGGTGGGCATTGGAGCAGGTGGGAGTAAAAGCACCGGGTACCGCAAACAGCACTACTTTTTTACCGGCGAACAGCGTCTGGCTATCCCGCAGCTGCTTGCCCTCGGCGGTGATAAAGGTAAATTCGCCCGAAGGCAGAGTCTGACCCATCGCAATCATTGTGCTCGTCCTTAAGTGGAGGGAGGAGGCCCCAGTCTACCCCACTGCCGAGCTGTGACACAGACCTCCCTTTGCTTGGATCATTTGAACTAACCTTGAGCAGGATCAGCCGACCAAGGAGGCCTCATGCAGCACTATTACGATGGACTGGAAATTCGCCCCCCCGCCTTGCGCGAACAACAGCAGCTGGAGCAGCTCAATCATCAGCTTACCCATGTCAGTCAATATTGCGCCGGTTACTCCAGCGTCTATCGCCAGTGCCGCCTCGAGGATCTGGCAGAGCTGGCCACCCTGCCACTGCTCGACAGCAAAGAGCTGTTTGCCGCCCAGCAGGCTCACCCTCCGTTCGCCGGACTCACCGGCCGCCCCGCCAGTCAGGCGTTGCGGGTCTTCTCCTGTCCGGGCCAGCTGGCCATCCCCGAGTATGCGGGAGCAGACTGGTGGGGGGCCGCTCGAGCACTGTTTGCCGCCGGCTTCAAGCCAGGTGAGGTAATACTCAATGGCCACGACTATCATGCCGGCCCCACCGCCTTTATTTTCGATAACGGCGCCCGCCAGCTGGGCGCCCCCGTGGTGCCCTGCGGGCCCCACGATACCCAGCGCCAGCTGGAGGCGCTGCTGCGCTATCAACCCACCGGCTACGTCGGTCCGCTGGTGACCCTGCTCGATCTGCTGGAAGCGGCCGAAGCGGCCGACATCCCGACCGACTCGCTGCGCCGCGCACTGCTGTGTGAAGCCACTCACCCGGAAACCACGCCGCTGCGCGCCATTCACGGCATTGCGGCCCTCAACTGTCTGGTGTGGCAGGATGTGGGGGTAGTGGCTTACGAGAGCCGACCAGGAGAGGGATTTATTGTGAGCGAGAGTTGCATCATCGAGATCATCGATCCCGCCAGCGGCGAGCCGGTGAGCGGCGACGAGACCGGCCAGCTGGTGCTGACCAGGCTTGACCTGGAGTATCCATTGCTGCGCCTCGTCACCGACTGGCAGGGGCACTGGCTCACGACGCCAAGCCCGTGCGGTCGCTCCAACCGGCGCCTAAAACTGGTGTAGCAGGCCAAGTAAATGCACAAAGGCAAACGGGCAGCCATCAGGCAGCCCGTCTTGTCTCTGAAGAAGAGGATATATGAAATTGGTCAGCGCCTCGCCTGCCAGGTGGCGATGGCGAGCAGGGAGTCGGGGGTAAATTCGCTGGCACGCTCGGCGATCTCGGCCAGGCTCATCCAGTGCACCGAGCTCACCTCTTCGGCCTGCAACTGCAGCGGCCCCTGATAACGGCAACTGAAGAGGCCACCCCAGACCCGGTAGCCCTCCCCTTCCGCATAAAAGCTGCCAAAGCCCTGCAGAGGAACATCTATAATCCCCAGCTCCTCGGCCAGCTCGCGGCGGGCGGAGCGCTCCATCTCCTCACCGGTGGTGACCACGCCACCAGCGCAGGCATCCAGCATGCCGGGGCAGAAATCCTTGCTGAGGGTGCGTCGCTGCACCAGGATCCGATCCGCGTCGTCGAGCACCAGAATATAGCTGGCGCGATGGCAGAGATTCTCCCGCCGCACCTTGGCTCGCTCGGCCACGCCAATCACCCGGTTATCCTCGTCCACCACATCAACCCATTCCACGCACAGGCCCTTTTATTTGTTCCATTCAAGCCCGCAGTATATCGGTGCGGTGGTTTGTCATGGCACAACTTTTTCGATGATGCCGTCAATTTGCCGAGCTCACTGGCAAAATAAGGATTCATGCAAATCTTTATAAACCGTCATATCAGTGTCATCGACCGACACCATAGTGTGCCCTGTCCAGGCAATCAGGGAACCGTGTGATGAAGGTATTCAAGCAGTTATCCCCACGGCAGATCGCTCGCTACATCAAGAGCTTTCATCGAGGCTATTTTGCCATCGAGTCGCTGGGGACATTTGAATTCAACGCGGGCAGGATCAGCCTCCATGGCCTGACCTGCCGCCAGCGGCTAAGACTGGCACGCCAGATCAATCTGGCTGTCAGACAACTTGGTCACAACGACCCCTTGCCGGACATGTGAGTCAAAGGGTCTTGCCCTGCTGTCTGTTGTGCATCCATGCCTTTCGCCCGCCGGCTACTCGCCGCGCGGGCCATTTTCGATGTCGATTACCTTGCCGTTGCGCACGGTGACAAAACGCATGAATTCGTTCTTGCCGAAGTTGTAGGTCCAGCGTTCACCATATTTGACCTCGACCACGTTGCCGTACTGATTCTCCTCGTTACGGGTAATATCTTCCCGCAACATCGGCTCGCCGCACTTGAGCAGCATCTCGGCGGTGCTGTCCCCTTCGGTTATGAGCGCATTCTTGCAGCGCATTGCGTCGGCGCTGGCCGGAATGCTCAGCAGCAACAGAGCAAGCCCCGCTACATTCTTCATCTTATTGCTCATCGGGTTCTCCTTATCCTCTCTAATGAGTCGCGGTATGCCTGTTTCCGTTTCTGAAAAAACCAGTCAATGGCGCAAAAACGCCGTCCTTTTCTGCTCTCCAGCCCGCTGCCCGCGACAAATGCTGTCTATCACATAACCCAAAAACAAACGGCGACCCGAGGGTCGCCGTTTGCATCAAGCCAGCAGGATCACAGGATGTCCAGCAGCTCGACTTCAAATACCAGTGCAGAGTAGGGCGGGATGGAACCGGCACCACGAGCACCGTAGGCCAGATCGTGGGGGATATAGAGCTTCCACTTGGAACCAACTGGCATCAGCTGCAGCGCTTCAACCCAGCCAGCGATCACGCCGGTTACAGGGAATTCAGCCGGCTGGCCGCGAGCGACGGAGCTGTCGAATACGCCACCGTGGGTGAAGGTACCGTGGTAGTGCACACGCACGGACTGACCGGCTACCGGAACGGCACCGTTGCCTTCTACCAGCACTTCGTACTGCAGACCGGAGTCGGTCACCTTCACTTCAGCGCGCTTGGCGTTGTCAGCCAGGAAGGCTTCGCCGTCAGCAGCGGCGGCCTTGGCGGCGGCTTCCTGCTCTTCTTGCATACGCGCAGTGATCACCTGGAAGGCATCATTGATATCGTCACGGCTGACCGCGAACTCCAGACCATTCAGGGCATCTGCCAGACCTTGTTGCAGGGCCGGGATATCCAGACCGGCGAAGGCTTGCTGCGCCAGCTGATCACCCATGTTGCGGCCGATGCCATAGCTGGCCTTCTGTTCGATAGAGTCGTATTGGGACATTGAGATGTTGCTCCAGATCCATGTAGTAAAGAGGCGGGATGATATCAGACTTTTATGTCGGGTGCTGCCGGCCAGACCGTTGATTTACCCGTCAGTGGGAGGAACTTCACACAAGACGCGGATGAATGCCGCCCAACGGCGGCGCTCTGCTTAAGCTCGATCCAGCAAGGCTCTGACTACCGCGAGCCTGGAGAAATCCCATCCAGCTTTCTTCACGCCTTGTCGAGCAACGCACGCACCGCGGCCACCTTGGCGCCGTCGGTGATATTGACCCGACCGTCATCCGAGGTGCCCATATTGACGCCATGGGGCACCATGCCGCCGCGCCAGCCCATGCCGGACATATGCACTTCGCTCACCCCGGTGAACTCGATGATGGTCCGCACGTTGTCGGCATTGACCCCGGCACCCGGCATCAGGCTGGCACGCCCCGCCAGCGCCTGCTGCATCTCTTGCAGGGTTTCCAACCCAGCCAACGCGGTCGGCGCATGGCCCGAGCTCAGAATGCGCTCGCAACCGGCCGCGACTATGGTCTCCAGATCGAGGCGCCAGTCTGAGGAGAGGTCGATGGCGCGATGGAAGGTGACACCCAAGGGGCCAGCGGCGTCCACCAGCTGTTTGAGTCTGGTGGCAGGCACACGCCCCTCCTCATCCAGCAAACCGACCACCACCCCTTGCAGCCCCGCAGCACGTGCGGCCGCGATATCTTGCAGCATCATCTCGAACTCGCCGTCATTGAAGCAAAAATCCCCGGCACGCGGGCGGATCATGGCGTAGACCGGCACGGTGGCATGGCGGGCTGCCTGCTGCATAAAACCGTAGGAGGGGGTCAGGCCACCCAGACCCAGCGCAGAGCAGAGCTCGATGCGATCCGCCCCGGATTGCTGGGCGGTAAACAGGGATTCCAGGTTGTCGATACAGATTTCAAGACGGGTCATGAGGACTCCTTTTTCGGGGAGATCAGACCCCACATCTGATCTCATAGATTGAGCAAGGCTGCGCCGCGCACACCACCGGCGCCGCCGAAGCGGGCCTGGCGGATCTCGGGCAGGGCGACCCCGGGCAGCAAGTGACCGGGCAGACGCAGCGGCAGCTGTTCATAGAGGGCGGGCAAGCCGCTCAGGCCGCCCCCCAACACTACCACCTCGGGATCAATCACCGAAATGGCGGTGGCAAGCCCGGCGGCCATGATCTCCAGCCAGCAGTCGACCGTCTCGACCGCATGGGGTTCATGGGCCTCGAAGCGCCCCACAATCTGGTGACCCGTGGCGCGCTGGCCATGGAAATGGTGATAGAGACGCTCCAGACCGGTGCCGGAGGCATAGGTTTCAAAACAGACCAGACGGCCGCAGCCGCAACGGGGACGGGGCAAATCGGGGTACTTCATCAGCATGGTCGCGGGCAAGGGGTAGTGACCAATCTCGCCAGCCAGCCAGTTGCGCCCCTGAATAAGCTTGCCCGCCAAATAGACGGCGCCGCCGATGCCAGTGCCGATGGTGACGCCGAGCGCACTGCCTGCGCCGTCGGCAGCCCCTTGATGCACTTCGGACCAGAGGAAGCAATTGGCATCGTTATCCACTTTGACCGGCCGTTCCAGCAACTCGGCCAGATCGGCGCCCAGATGGCGACCATTGATGGAGGGCAGATTGGCCGCCACTATGCTGTGATCCTGGCTGTTGATGACACCGGGGAACCCGATGCCGACCGAGCCCCGTACGCCGGAGCGGGCATCCGCCTGCTCGACCCGGGAGCGGATCAGCTGCTGCAGCCCCTCGTAATCGTTGCCCGGGGTGCTCATTCGCTCCTCGTAACAGAGGTTCAATGCTCCGTCATAGACCGCGAAGGCGATCTTGGTGCCACCGATATCAAAGCCGTAATACATGCCCGCACTCCCTGTCAGCCCGTGTTTATCCAACTCTGTTCCAAGGGGGACATTGTATTAATTCGCAAAAAAAATAAAGTGACCGAGGGCGAAAAAACGGGAGAGAGATCAGAGCAAACGGCTCATTTGTCGCTGCAGACAGGGCTGCCCGAGGCTTATCAGGGTGCGCTCCTCGCCGTCAAAGACGAAGCCGCGGCGCAGGTAGAACCCCTCGCCAATGTGGTTGCCATCGAGCAGCCACAATTTGACGCAACTACAACCGGCGCGGCGCATCTGCATCGCCACCGCCTGCCACAGCCGTTTGCCATAGCCTTGTCGCCAGTGGTCGGGATGAAGGTAAAAGGCGCGGATCAGGGCATGGCTCTGTTCCGCTTCCTGCTGTGGTTGCCAGTAGAGCAGGCCAATCACAACCTCATCGAGACAAAGTAGCATGGGCCTTGGGCCCGGCTCGGCCAGACGGCTCTGCCAAATCTGCAGATGAGCGGTAACATCCAGCTGCTCCAGCAAGTCGGCACCGAGCACCTGGCCATAGACAGCGAGCCAGCTGGCTCGCTGCATCACCGTCATGGCGGCGGCATCATCGCTGCGCGCCATGCGCAGGCTTATGCCTTGCATTGGGGCACCAGACCATTGGCTCGGGCCTGCTCATAGAGCGGCAGCACTTGCGCCTGTTGCGCCTGCAACTCGGCGATCCGGTTCTCGTTGCTCGGGTGGGTGGAGAGCAGTTGCGGCGGGGTATTGCCACCAGCGGCGGCACTCATGTTCTGCCACAGTGGGATCGCCTCGGCCGGATTGAACCCGGCCCGCGCCATCAGCTCAAGCCCGAGCCGATCCGCTTCGCTCTCCTGAGTGCGGCCATAGGGGAGCATCACCCCCACTTCAACCCCGAGGCCAAGGGCGGCCATAGTGGCGCCGCGATACTCGCTGGTGCCCATAGCGATGTCGGCCGCCGCCAGACCGAGTCCGGCCAGCTGGCTGCGCGAGAGTCGCTCGTTTGAGTGCTGGGCCAGCACGTGGGTCAGCTCGTGGCCAATGACTGTCGCCAGCTGATCCTGATTTTTGGCCACCTTGAGCAGGCCGCTGTAGACCCCGATCTTGCCACCTGGCAGGGCGAAGGCGTTGACCTGTTTGGAGTCAAACACCACCACTTCCCAGTTGGTGATGCCATAGCTGGCCGGCACCTGGGCGGTCACCGCCTTGGCGACACAGGAGACATAGGCGTTGAGTTTGGCATCCTTGCTCACCTTCTCCTTCTTCTTCATCTGCTCGAAGGAGTCGGCACCCAGCTGATTCATCTGCTGGGGAGAGTAGAGCAGCATCTGGCTGCGGCCGGTCGGCGACTGGGCGCAGGCGACCAGCAGGGAACTACAGAGGGCTACCAGGCCAAACTTGGTGAGGGACGCAATCATGAAGGGATCCTTTGCCATATCGTTGCCCTATTCTCGGAAATGCCGCCCCGCGACGCAAGGGAGCCAGCCCCTGGCTGGTGGAAAAACATCCATCCAGCATTATTAACAAAACTGACAGCCGCCAAAAACAAAACGAGCCCGCTTGGGGCTCGCTTTATCAGGACATACTGACCTCAGGCAGTTACATGATACCCAGCTTTTTCAGATCAGCCTGTACCACCTTGGCCGGCACCGGCACGTAGCCATCTTTGGCCACGATGTTCTGGCCTGCTTTGGAGAGCATCATTTTGACAAACTCTTGCTCCATCGGGGAGAGAGGTTTGTTCGGATGCTTGTTCACATAAACGTACAAGAAGCGAGAGAGCGGATACTTGCCGGTGATGGCGTTGTCGGCGCTCGCTTCGATAAAGGTCTTGCCATCCTTGGAGAGTGGAACTGCACGCACGCCGGAGGTGACATAACCGATACCGGAGTAACCGATACTGTTGAGGGAAGCGGAAACAGACTGCACCACGGAGGCAGAGCCCGGCTGCTCGTTCACACCGCTCTTGAAGTCGCCGTTACAGAGCGCGTGCTCCTTGAAGTAACCGTAGGTGCCGGATACCGAGTTGCGACCGAACAGTTGCAGATCCTTGCCCGACCAGTTACCGGTCAGACCCAGATCAGACCACTTGGTGGCCGCCTTGGCTTCGCCGCACTTGAGGGTGCTGGAGAAGATTGCGTCGATCTGCGGCATGGTCAACCCCTTGATGGGGTTGTCCTTGTTGACGAACACTGCCAGGGCATCGACTGCGACGCGGATGGCAGTCGGCTTGTAGCCGTAACGCTTCTCGAATGCCTCCTCTTCACCGGCCTTCATGGCACGGCTCATCGGGCCAAACTGGGCAACCCCCTCGGTCAGAGCGGTCGGCGCGGTAGAGGAGCCGGCAGCCTGGATCTGCACATTGACGTTGGGATACATGCGCTTAAATTCTTCAGCCCACAGGGTCATCATGTTGGCCAGAGTATCAGAGCCGACAGAGGACAGGTTGCCCGAGATGCCGCTGGTCGGGGTGTATTCCGGCAGGTTTTTATCGACACCATAGGCCAGGGTGCTGGCAGAAAAAAGGGCTGCTGCGGTGAATCCGATTACACCAGCCAGTTTGTTGAGTTTCATCCAATCTCTCCAAAGTTACAGAAGGTCCGTTCTTAAAACGGCGCCAGTATCTGACCTGGCAGTGACAAATTTATGGATTTAATGTGACACTTTAATGACATGGCAGCGCTTTTGTCTAAATGGCAAAGGGCTGCAAGCGCAGCCCTTCCCGTGTATCTAACACCTTGTCATAAAAGACTATTTAATCACCACCAGGCGACTCGGAATGAGAAAGCTGAAGCGGCTGCCAAGGCCAACCCGGCTCTCGATATCAAGCTGGCAGTCATGGTGACTCAAGGCATGCTTGACGATGGCAAGGCCAAGTCCTGAGCCGCCGGTGTGGCGGGAGCGGGCCTTGTCGACCCGATAGAACCGCTCGGTGAGCCGCGCCAGATGCTCGGGCGGGATCCCCTCCCCCTCATCCTGCACCGCAAATAGCGCCATCGCCCCCTGCTTGCGCCACTCCACGCTGATTTTTCTCCCCGCAGGGGTGTAGTGGATGGCGTTGTAGACCAGATTGGAGACGGCGCTGCGCAGCTGCTCCTGATCGCCACGCACCAGGAGGTTGGGCTGCACCATGAATTCGATCTGGTGAGCCCGCTCCCCCGAGAGCGCCCGCGCCTCCTGCTCCAGCAGCCCCAACATGGCGGGCATGTCTACCAGATGGGAAAGATCCACGCTCGGAGCCGCCTCGATGCGCGACAGGGTGAGCAGCTGATTGACCAGATTGTCCATCCGGATGGTCTGCTCCATCATCACCCGATGCGCCTTGGCCCACATGGCGGGCGGCGGCGGCTCCTCGGTCATCTCCAGATAGCCCTTGAGCACAGTAAGCGGGGTGCGCAGCTCGTGGGAGACGTTGGAGACAAAGTGTTTGCGGGTCTTTTCCAGACTGCGCAAGCGGGTGACATCGCGCACCACCAGCATCGCCTGATCGGAGGCGTAGGGCATGATGCGAAACTCGAGAAACTTCTCCTCATTGACCGGAGAGTGCATCTCCAATGGCTCGTCAAAAGCCTGTTTCGCCAGATAAGCGGTAAAAGCCGGATTACGGATCAGGTTGCCGATATGCTGGCCGGCATCTTCCGGCCAGCGAAAACCGAGCAGTTGCTCCGCCAGCCGGTTGCACCAGAGGATGCTGCCATCATCGCGCAATACTACGGCCGCGTCAGGCAATGCCTCGGCCCCTTCCCGAAAACGGCGGATCAGGCCCGCCAACTCGCGGCGCCGGGCGCGGTGGCGCTGCTGCAACTTGTAAATGCCATTGAAGATGTGCTCCCAACTGCCTTTTCCGTTGGGAGGAACCAGACTGCGATCGTGCCACAGCCAGTCCGACAGCCGCTTCTGGAAGCGATAGTGCCAGCCCAGATGCAACACGGCCGCCACCAGCAGGCAGAGGGCAAGATGATCAATCAACCAGCCAACCAATGCGAAGGGGGCGTAGAAAAACGCCATTCGCCACAACTGTCGCCGCCAGGCGTAAGGTTGCAACATAACTGCCTCTAGAGACGGGTTGAGAAGCGGTATCCGGCTCCACGCACCGTCTGGATCAATCTGTCGTGCCCTGTCTCTTCAATCGCCTTGCGCAGGCGACGAATATGCACATCCACGGTTCTGTCCTCGACGTACACATTGGTACCCCAGACATTGTTGAGCAGCTGTTCACGGCTGTAGACCCGCTCGGGGTGAGTCATGAAGAAGTGAAGCAACTTGAATTCGGTCGGCCCCATGTCGAGCGCCTTCTCTTCGGCACTGACCCGGTGGGAGACAGGATCGAGTTTCAGCCCCTGCACCTCGATCACCTCGTCTACCGAGGTGGGCGACACGCGGCGCATCACCGCATGGAGGCGAGCGGTCAGCTCCTTGGGCGAGAACGGCTTGGTGATGTAGTCGTCGGCTCCGGCCTCCAGACCACGCACCTTGTCCTCCTCTTCACCGCGAGCGGTGAGCATCACCACCGGGATCTGGCGCGTCACCTCATCCTGCTTGAGCTGCTTGATAAACTGGATGCCACTGCCGCCCGGCATCATCCAGTCGAGCACGATGAGTTCGGGGTAGGGTTCGCGCACCTTCGCCAGTCCATCGGCGTAATCTTCCGCTTCAATCGTCTCATATCCCTTCTGCTCCAACACGAAGCAAAGCATTTCGCGGATCGGTGCTTCGTCCTCGACCACCAGAATTCGCTTAGCCATTCCCTTCTCTCTCCTCTGTGAAGATGGGTGCGCCAATTATTAGAATTTTCTGTGACACTTTTATGACTTTATGACAGGCGGGATGATAAACGTTTTCAGATTCAGTTGGCAGCAGTACGTTGCAACAAGTCCCACCGGTTGCCGCTGATATCCTCAAACACCACCACGATGCCATATGGTTCATCGCGGGGCTGTTCACAAAAATGAACACCGTACGCCTGCATGCGCTGGTAATCCCCCCAGAAATCAGTGGTCTCGAGGAACAGAAATACCCGGCCACCGCCCTGTTGGCCGATGGCGGCCTGCTGCTGCGCATTGGCCGCTTGTGCCAGCAGCAACGCGGAACCGGGGGTGCCTTTGGGGGCAACCCGTACCCAGCGCTTGCCCGGTTTGCCCGGTTCATCGAGCCGAGTGTCCTCCAAAAGCGCAAAGCCAAGACCCTCGGTAAAAAAGCGAATGGCCTGATCGTAATCAGCCACCAGCAGGGTCAGCGCCCCTATGTGTTGTGACATGGCAGAAAATCCTCAACGGATGAGTCAACGGGCGCAATGCCCCCAGCAAGGGCGCATCATAGCGGCTGGACGGACAGGGCTCCAGCCGTCATGTGCGTCTTGAAAACGACCGATGAGGGGTAGTGAGCACTCAAGGGGCTTCGCGCAGCGTCCGGTAGAGGGTGGTGCGGCTGATCCCCAGCTGGCGCGCGGCCTCGCTCACATTGCCGCCGCATGCCGCCAGCGTTTGCTGCACCTGCCGCCGGGTTTGTTCACGCAAGCTGGTCGCCTCCCCCATCGGCAAGACGCCGGGCTCTGTGGCCACACTGGGCAGATGCAGGTGGGCGGGTTCTATCCAACCCAACCCCTCTGCCAGCACACAGGCCACTTCCAGTGCCTGCTTGAGCTGGCGCACGTTGCCGGGCAGCGGATGGACCAGCAGCTGTTGCTCCGCATCGCGGGTCAGACGCAGGGTCGGGTCCATCTCCGCCAACAGTCGCTGGATCAGCTCCAGACGCTCAGCGGCAGGCCAACGGCGCAGCGGCATCAGCTGCTGGCGCCAGCCGCAGATCCGGTAATAGAGGTCTTCGCGAAATGCGCCACTCTGCACCATGGCCGCCAGATCCCGGTGGCTGGCACTGACCAGCCAGAAATCCACCGCCTCCGGCTTGTGACTGCCAACCGGCGTCACGCTGCGCTCCTGCAATACCCGCAGCAGTCGGGTTTGAGCATGCAGCGGCAGTTCGCCAATTTCATCGAGCATCAGCATGCCGCCATGGGCTGCGCGCAGATAACCCTGACTGCCCTGGCTGCGGGCACCGCTGAAGGCCCCGCCCACATAGCCAAACAGCTCGGCTTCCACCAGATCTGCTGGTAACGCGCCGCAGTTAACGCACACCAGTGGCTGCTCCCGCCGACTCGACGCTCGGTGCAGGGCCCGCACCAGATGCTCTTTACCGCTGCCAGTCTCCCCCTCGATAAGCAGTGAAATGCCGCGCTCCAGCATCTTGAGCGGCACCTGCTGCGGAGGTGGCACCGGGCTTGAGTGACCCGGCAGCGCGGTGCAGGAAGGTGTCGCGTCCGCTTCTGGCACCAACCGCAAGCCACGCCCCTCGCGCAGCAGTTGTCTGCCATCGAAAGGGTGCTGGCCAAGCCAGAGTCGACCTGCCCGGTTGGCGCCGAGCAGTTCCCCCTCCTCTCCCAGCAACAGGCGAGCGGACCAGAGGCTCTGGGGATCGAGATCCACCAGCCAGCCCGGCTGACGCGCCAGCAGTGCGTTTTCGAGGGTCATGGCCAGCAGCCGCACCGTGCCCAGCATATCGCCATCGTGATGGGCCGCATCGGTGGAGATATCGAGCACCCCGAGCAATTGCCCATTCGGCCCCAGCAACGGACAGGCGCTGCAACTAAGGAAGCTGTGCTGGGCGAAGAAGTGCTGATTGCCGAGCACCTGCACTTCGCTCTGCTCGGCCAGCGCGGTACCGATGGCGTTGGTACCCTTGCTCGCCTCCCCCCAGCGGGCGCCACTGCGCAAAAAGATACGCTCGGCATGGCGGGCGAACCCCTCATCACCACTGGCGGCCAGAATGGCCCCCTCACCGTCACACAACAACAGGCGACAGGGGCGACCCGCCAGCAGCTGGGCAAACAGCGGCAGCACGAAGCGCTGGAAGCAGGAGATCAGAGCCCTGTGCTGATCCTGACGGGCCGACAGCTCCCCCTGGGGCAGCAAGTCCAGATCGGCGCTCTGCTGACGGCTCAGCCCCTGATGCAGGCAGCGCTGCCAGGAACGCTGGATCGGACCGGGACCGGGTTGAAGTGACTCACTCATCACGCCTCCTGTTCACAAACAGCACGACTGTCTCGGCCACTGCCCAGAAACGGTACAGTTTTATCTCAATAGCCGTGGTCATTGGTTAACCAAGATACGCTGCCACACCCCATTTGATAACGTTTTTGTAACCTTCTATCTGCTGGTCAGACCCTTTGGCACGCCCCTTGCGATATCAGCTGGCAACCGGTCTGTCAGCCAGTCCGGTCAGGATCACACACATAAAGGATGATGAGATGATTTATACCGCTCCCGGTCAGGCAGGTGCCCTGGTCAGCTTCAAGTCCCGTTACGACAACTTCATCGGTGGTGAGTGGGTGGCTCCTCGCGCCGGCCGCTACTTTGAAAACATCTCGCCGGTGGATGGCAAAGTATTCTGCGAGGTCGCTCGCTCCGACGCCGCCGATATCGAGCTGGCGCTGGATGCCGCCCACAAGGCGTTCACCAGCTGGAGCAAAACCAGCGTCACCGAGCGCAGCAACCTGCTGCTGCGCATCGCCGATCGCATCGAGCAGAACATCGAGCGACTCGCCATCGCCGAAACCTGGGAGAACGGCAAAGCGGTGCGCGAAACCCTGGCCGCAGACCTGCCGCTGGTGGTGGATCACTTCCGCTACTTCGCTGGCTGCATTCGCGCTCAGGAGGGCTCGGCCGCCGAGCTGGATCAAAACACCGTCAGCTACCACTTCAAGGAGCCCATCGGCGTGGTCGGCCAGATCATCCCGTGGAACTTCCCGCTGCTGATGGCCGCCTGGAAGCTTGCCCCTGTGCTAGCGGCGGGTTGCTGCAGCGTGCTCAAGCCCGCCGAGCAGACCCCGGTCACCATCATGCTGATGATGGATCTCATCAAGGACATCCTACCTGCCGGCGTAGTCAACGTGGTCAACGGCTTCGGCGCCGAGGCAGGTCAGGCGCTGGCCACCAGCAACCGGATCCAGAAACTGGCCTTTACCGGTTCGACCGAAGTGGGCGCCCATATCCTGCGCTGCGCCGCCGACAAGCTGATCCCCTCCACCGTGGAGCTGGGGGGCAAGTCCCCCAATATCTACTTCGCCGACGTGATGCAGCACGAGAGCAGCTACATCGATAAGGCGGTGGAAGGGATGCTGATGACCTTCTTCAACCAGGGGGAAGTGTGTACCTGCCCCTCCCGCGCGCTAGTGCAGGCCAGCATCTATGACGACTTCATGGACCGAGTGCTGGCCCGTGCCCGCACCATAGTGCAGGGCAACCCCCTCGATACCGCCACTCAGGTGGGAGCGCAGGCGTCTCGCGAGCAGTTCGACAAGATCCTGGGCTACATGGAGATCGGCCGCGGCGAAGGGGCCAAGATGCTGATCGGCGGCGGCCCGGCCAAGGTGAGCGGACTGGAGGGGGGATTCTACATCCAGCCCACCATCTTCTCCGGTCAGAACAAGATGCGAGTATTCCAGGAGGAGATCTTCGGGCCGGCACTCGGAGTCACCACCTTCAAGGACGAGGCGGATGCGCTGGCCATTGCCAACGACACCCAGTACGGGTTGGGGGCAGGCCTGTGGACCCGTGACAGCAATCTGGCCTGGCGCATGGGGCGTGGCATTCAGGCTGGCCGGGTCTGGGTCAACTGCTACCACGCCTACCCGGCACACGCCGCCTTTGGCGGTTACAAAAAGTCGGGGATCGGCCGCGAGACTCACAAGATGATGCTGGACCACTATCAGAACACCAAGAACCTGCTGGTGAGCCACGACATCAACCCGCTCGGCTTCTTCTAACGCAAGCAGATACCATCAGAAAGGGCGCCTGCGGGCGCCCTCCTTGTTTTGCTTTACCAGATGACATGTCCGGCGATTTATTATCGGGCTGACTGTAGGCGATAACGCTGGGGGGAGCAGCCCAGCTCCCGGTTGAACATGGCGATAAAGGCCGAGGTGGAGCCATAACCGAGCCGCCAGCTGATCTCCTGAATGGGCATGTCCCCCTTGAGCCAGGCCAGCGCCTTGAGCAGCCGCAACCGCGCCCGCCACTGACCGAAGCTCATCCCCAGCTCCCGCAGGCAGCGCCTGGCCAGGGTGCGCTCTGTGGTATGCAGTTGTCCGGCCCACTGGGCCAGAGTTCGGGGATCGGCAGGATCGCTGTGTAACGCCGCCAACATGGGAGCCAGCAGCTTGTCCTGACTCATCGGCAGGTAGCTCTCCTGACAGCGGGTGCGCGCCAGTCGCTCCACCAGTAACTCGGCCTGACGCTGATCCCACTCATCCGCCATATGGCTCACCCGCCGTTCGCAAAAATCGCTCAGCAGGGCGCGGATCAGCGGGGTGAGCAGCAGCAATCTGGGCTCTGGCGGCAGCTTGGCCGCCAGCTCGTGGCTGACGTAGATGGAGGTGTAGTCGAGGGTCTGCTCGTTGTAGGAGGTGTGCTCGAGATCCGCCGGCACCCAGATAAGATAGTCGGCAGGGGCCACCAGTCGCTGCTCCCCCAGCTCTATCTCCATGATCCCCAGGCTGATCATGTTGAGCTGGCCCCAGGGGTGGGAGTGCAGCACGGTCGCGCTGTCGGCTAGCATCTGCTGGTAACTGAAAAATAGCGGATTGGGAGCGGGCAGAACGACATCTACCGGCTGAAAGTGGTGAGTGGCCATCAGCGCCCCTTGTCAGCGAAAGAGAGGAGCAGGCGTGATGCAACGCCCTGTTGGCTCGGTCTCCGGCACAGGCCAAAAGCAGCCATCAGTTGCGGGCAAACGCAGTCCGTGTGGGCCGGAATAAAGTGCATCAGAAAGAGTTGTCTTTTCTGCTGGGTCATCTGTCTGTTTTACGCTACTTGATAATATAAAGACAAGGGTAGACTTGGCCCCCTGTTAATAAGGAGCCTCTGATGCGAATCTTTTCCCCTCTTCTCTTTCCGCTGATGGCTGTGCTGATCTGGGCTACCAATACCGTGGTGTCCAAGGCGGCCGCCAGCGTGCTCGACCCCGCGGCCATCTCCTTCTATCGCTGGGTGATTGCCGCCCTGGCACTGACCCTCTTCTGCCTGCCGCAGCTGTGGCGCCGCCGTAGCGAGGTTCGCCCCTGGCTCGGCAAGCTGCTGGTGCTGGCGGCGCTCGGTATGGTGCTCTACCAGTGCCTCGCTTACTACGCTGCTCACAGCACTTCGGCCACCAATATGGGGGTGATCGGCTCCCTCATTCCACTGCTCACCCTGCTGCAAGGGGCGCTCTTCTTCGGCCAGCGCCCCGGCAAACAGGCACTGCTCGGCATGAGTCTCTCCCTGTTCGGGGTGCTCTGGCTGCTTGGCAAGGGCGAACCACTGGCCCTGCTCCATAACGGCATCAACCAGGGGGATGGCATGATGTTGCTCGGCTCCGCCAGCTACGCCCTTTACGGCCTCTTGATCCGCCGCTGGCAACTGCCGTTTGGCCCCTGGCTCAACCTCTACATGCAGATCCTGCTGGCAGTGCTACTGCTGGTGCCGCTCGCTCTCAGTGCCGACTCGATGGCGGTGCCGGCCGAAGGGTGGGGACTGGTGCTCTTCGCCGGGCTCGCTTCCTCCCTGCTGGCGGCCTACTGCTGGATGCGCGGCCTCGCCTGCATGGGAGCCGAGCGCACCTCGGTCTTTATGAACCTGATGCCGCTCTGTACGGCGCTGATCGCCGTCGTCGGTCTGGGTGAACCGATCCACGGCTATCACCTGCTGGGGGGCGGGCTGATCCTGGGCGGGGTGATGACCTCCCAGCTGAAGGGGCGTGCGCCGGTAGCCGAACGGGAAACCGCCTGAGAACCAACATCGTCCGGAAACAACAAGGGAGCCCATGGCTCCCTTGTTGTTTCTGCAATGCACGCCAGTGCGCATCTCAACCGGCCCGGCGCCAGCGGTAGCGCCGCTCCGGCCGCCCCCGCTGACCATAGTTGAGATCCACATCCACCCGATCTTCCGACTCCAGATACTCCAGATAGCGGCGCGCCGTGGTGCGGCTGAGGGAGAGTCGCAGCGCCACCGTGTCGGTGGAGAAGACGTTCTCCGGCTCACCCGCCAGCAGATCCAGTACCTGACGCAGGGTGATGCTGTCGATCCCCTTGGGAGTGACGCGCATCTCCTTGATCTGGGAGCGCCCTCCCTTGCCCAGCAGCTTGTCGAGATCTTCCTGCTCCAACCGACCCCGCTCGCACAGACGGCTGTGCAGTTGCAGGATCTCGTCCAGACTCTGCTGGATGCGAAACAGCCGCAATGGTTTGATGACGTAGTCATGAACCCCCAGATTGAGGGCCTGCTGGATGGTCTCCACATCCCGCGAGGCAGTCACCATGATGACATAGGCTTCGCGGTTGTGGCTGCGCAGGCGGCTCACCCACTCAAGGCCGGAGCCATCGGGCAGGGAGACATCCACCAGCAGCAGTTGAGGCACCACACCTGCCATCATGGCATCGGCCTGGGCCAGGGTGCCAGCCCGCCCCAGCAGGGAGAAACCGGGTGTCGCCGCCACCAGTTCTGACAAGATGGCACCGATCCGATCGTCATCTTCAATAACAAGCGTGATTATTGGGTCCATGGCTCACATTAATTGGTTTTTATTCAAGTAGATACCAAACAGGGTGGTCTGCTCGGCGGTTCGCCGCCATTCTATCACACCCTCGTGCCGACCCACGGTCTCCTTGACCAGGAACAGACCCACCCCGTGATCGCCGCTCTGACGGCTCACCCCGTAATCGAACAGATGATCGGCCAACTCCTCGTCGACCCCCTCGCCGCTATCCTCCACCTCGATCACCAGTCGCCGCCCCACATCGCACAGAGAGAGCAGCACCCTGGGCGGCCGCTGCTGGCGGTTGCGCCAGGCCGCCTGCAGGCCGTTATCCAGCAGGTTGCCAATGAGGGTGATGAGATCGGCCGAGACCGAGGCCGGATACTCCGCCAGCGCCGAATCGGGATCTAGCTCCAGGGTCACCCCCAGCTCGCGAGCCCGGCTGAACTTGCCGAGAATAAGTCCCGCAACCGGCTTGTTGTCGATCAGCCGCAGCAGCTCCTGCAGCATGGTCTGGCACGCTTCGTTCTCCTGCTGGATCAGCTCCACCGCCTGATCCACATGGCCCAGCTGCAACAGGCCGGAGAGGCTGCTCAGCTTGTTGGCGAACTCGTGGCTCTGCATCCGCAGCATCTCGGCATACTGGCGCAGGTGGGTCACCTGCACCCCCAGACTGGCGGCCACCTCCGGACGGCTGAAGATCAGCAGCCGCCCCGGCGCCTTGCCCTGCACCGCCTGCCAGCGACCGACGAAGGACTCCCCCTGAATGGTAAAGCTCACCTCGCCCCCCTCCTGCTCCAGACAGGGGGCAAGGGGCGGCACCAGCTCCACCAGCGACTGCCCCTGCAGGGCGTGGCGCCCGGTGGCCGGCAGCCGCAGCTGATAGATGGCGGTGCTGTTGATCATGTTGATGTTGCCGCGGCCATCGAGGGCAATCACCCCTTCGGTGATGTGCTCCAGCACCAGATCCTGCAGGGTGAAGCGGCGCACGATCGCCTCCGGCTCCAGATCGAGCAGGGTCTTGCGCAGCAAATATTGCACCCAGAGCGCCAGCAGCAGGCCACACCCCAGCACCGCAACGATGGCGCTGATGAGCAAGGCTACCCGCTCCATATAGATGCCCTCCACCTGCTGCATCAGGTAGCCCACCACCACAGCCCCCATGACGCGCCCATCCCCGCCCACCACCGGGGAGAAGCAGCGGATCGCCGGCCCCATGGTGCCCCGCTCCTTGGAGCAGTAGCTGCGCCGCTCCTGCAGCGCGGGCCAGATATCCTCGCCACGGAACTTCTGCCCCACCAGCTCGGGGTTGGGGTGGCTGAGGCGGCGACCATGCTCATCGGTCACCACCATATAGGTGGCATCGGTGCGGTTGCAGACCGTCTCCACATAGTCGCGCAGAGTCGGATCACTCCCCTGACGCAGGGCCTCGACCACCCGGGTATCGGCCGCCATGACCCGTGCCAGATCGCTCCCCTTATCCTGCAGATTGCTTTCCAGCAGATGACGGATAAAGAGGGCCAGCAGGCTGCCCAGAATGAGGATCAGCAGCATGGAGAGCCCAAGAGAGAGGGTGACCAACTGGTGGCGAAGCTTCATGCACATACCTTAAAACGTCAGGACGCAGCCCAATAGTGCGGATGCCACCAGGTCTGGTCAATCAAAGGTGCCGGATCGCCAACAAAATCGGCCAATCCTTCCTCGCGTGCGCAGAGCGCCACCGCTCTGGCGACGGCGCGGGCCACCTCTCCCACCTGTTCAATCGGGGGCAGCAAACGACCCGCCACCAGCGGATAGGCGCCGACTGCCCGCACCGCGGCCAGCAACATGCCATCGCTGATGCGGCGCGCCTTGACGGCGCAGGCTCCGAGACCAATCCCCGGAAAGACATAGACGTTGTTGCACTGGGAGACCACCCGCCGCTCCCCCGCCAACGTCACCGGCGCAAAAGGGCTGCCGGTGGCCAGCAGGGCGCGGCCACCTGTGGCGGCCCACACCAGCTCGGGCGTCGCCTCGGCGCTGCGGGTCGGGTTGGAGAGTGGCAGGATCACCGGCTGATCGCACACCTCCCCCATCGCCTGCAACACCTCGCCAGTAAAGAGGCCACCCTGACCACTCACGCCAATAAAGACCGCCGGTCGCACCTGGCGGATGGTCTCCAGCAGCGAGCCGTTACCCTCCTCCACGGCGCGGGCAAACGGCTGTTGGGCGCGAGTCAGGTTGGGGCGATCGCAGCAAACCACCCCATCCTGATCAAACAGCCAGACGCCGTCGTGGCTCCCCGCCAGCTGGGCCAGCATGGCGGCAATGCCGCAACCGGCAGAGCCTGCCCCGACGATCAGCACCGGCGCATCGCACAGAGCAGTACCTGCCTGCTGCAACCCGGCCAGCACGCAGGCGGAGGCCACAGCCGCCGTTCCCTGAATATCGTCGTTGAACATACAGAGCTCGTCCCGATAGCGGCTCAGCAGGTTGGCGGCGTGCTTGCCGGCAAAATCTTCAAACTGCAGCACCACCTGCGGCCAGCGCTTGCGAATGGCGGCCACCACCTTGTCCATGAAGTGGTAATAACTCTCGCCGTCAATGCGCGGGGATTGCCAGCCGAGGTAGGAGTCATCCTCCAGCAGCTCGGGATTGTTGGTGCCCACATCGACGCAGAGCGGCAGGGTCCGTGCCGGGTTGATGCCACCCGCGGCGGAGTAGAGAGCCAGCTTGCCGATACAGATCCCCATACCGCCGATACCGAGATCGCCAAGCCCAAGCACCCGCTCGCCGTCGGAGATGACGATCACATCCACCTCCTGCTCCACCGACTCGAGAATATCGTCGAGATCGTCCCGGTCGTGCCAGGAGAGATAAAGCCCGTGGCTGCGCAAATAGAGGTCGCTGTGGCGCTGGCACGCCTCTCCCACCACCGGGGTGTAGATGATCGGCAGCAGCTCCGGCAGGTGGTGACGCACCAGATCGTAGAAGAGCACCGGGTTGTCCTCCTGCAGCTGACGCAGCAGCAGATGCTGGTCAAACGGACTCTGCATGGCGCTGACCAATCGGTAGATCCGGCGCCGCTGCTGGGAGAGGGACTCCTCCTTGTGGGGCATACGGCCCCGCACCCCCTGACGCTTGCGTTCGGCATAGGGCAGGCTGGTGCCCATCATGATGTCGTTCATCTTGTTTGTTCCTCAATCCGGTATCAGGCGAGCAGGGAGATAAGGGCGGTGGCCAGGATCAGCATCACGGCGCCGCCAAGGCGAGAGGAGATCTGGGCAAAGGGCATCAGCTTCATCCGCTGGGCCGCCGAGAGCACGGCTACATCGCCGGTGCCGCCCATGTTGGCCATGCAGAGCCCACCGGTGATGGCCGCCTCGATGGGATAGAAGCCGATCAGCTTGCCAACCAGCGCCGCGCCAAGGGCGCCACCGATCACGGTGACCATGACCAGCACGAAGTAGCTGATGGAGAAGGCGCTGATCAGCTCGGGAATACTGGTGTAGGCGACGCCGATCCCCACCAGCAGGGAGGGGGTGAGGTTGCTCACCACAAACTGATACCAGTCGGCTGCCGCCTGCTCATAACGACGCGGCAGCAGGCCGCTCACCTTGATAAAGGCGACCGCCAAAATCATCAGGGCGAAGGGGTGCATGGGGATAAAGTTGCCAAGCAGGGAGCCCAGCACAAACATGCTGGAGCTGATGAAAAGGCCCATGCCCAGACTCTGCAGGGTCGGCGCTTCGGCCTGCTCATCAGCAATGCTCTGGCTACTTTCCTTGACCATCAGCTTGCCGTTGCCAGTCAGAGAGGGGTAGCGGCGACCGAGCCGTGCCAGCAGGGAGCCCACCAGAATGGCCAGGGTATTGGCGATCACCACCGCCGGTACCATGCGCGACAAGAGGTCCGCACTGGACATCTGCATCGGGCCGGAGAGGATCTCCACCAACGGCACCGCACCGGCGCCCATGCCACCCCCCATGATGGGCAGGCCGATCAGCAGCACCGCATTCTTGAAGCCATACCCCATCAGGGAGCCGACCAGACCAACGCTCAGCAGTGCCAACGCCACGCCGCCAAGAATGACCGGCAGATAGCGCATGGCGGCATTTTTCAGCAAAGCGCCGCTCATGCCAAACACGGAGCCAGTCACCAGACTGGCGATAAAGAAGTTGAGAAAGCCCCCCTCCTTCATGAAGTTGGTGATGACCTGCCCTGCCTGCACCGGCAGCAGCTGATATTCGAACAGGGCGGCGCCGCCGAAGATGGCGAGGATGGTGCCGCCCCCCAGATATTCACGGATCGGCATGATCCGCTCACCCAGCTCGGTCAGCAGGGTGCCCAGCACAAACATCAGTGCCAGCGCACCGACCATGCCGAGCGGCAACGAGCCGTTCCAGCCGGAAAAGAGAACACAGGTTGCCAACCCGAGAAATATAAAGAGCGGCATACCGGCAATTTGTTGGCCGCCCATAAAGGCGGCCTTTTCTTGTGTGGTTTGTAGGGGTGAGAGGTTTTTCATTGTTATGTACTCTGCGTGTGATTGTGGCCACTACTTTATTGATCCCCCTCACTCCTGTCGGTTAGCCAGACTGCAAAGCCATATAAAAACATTAAAAACTTAAACATCATGGTGCCTCCAACGTGCGCTGCACAATAGAACACCAGACATACGATACCCGACCAAGTCAGGAAATAGGGTGATAAAACGAGCGAGCCCAATGGCGGATATTTTGGTGATCAGCAGTAATAACGATGCGATGATCTCTTCCCCTTAGGGGAAATAACAGAGCCAGATGACAAGCTCTGCGACCATTTATCGCCACAGATCCTGTGAGTGATAATCAGCGGGCAGTGTCATCGCCATGACGCGAGTGCTACGGCATGCCACATCAGGGTTTGAGTCGGCGTGCAGGAAGCACCCACGATGAAAAATGGTGAGAAGAAAGATGCAAAAAGGGGAGATTGAAATAGTGATGAGTCAAGCCAGCGAATACCAGAGCACTGGCTTGAACTCACAAGGATCACACACGGTCAGGTCTATTCTGCCAACAGCAATGGAATATTGGCGGGGTCAAAATCATGACTGATATCGGTACTTCTGATAGCGCCTTCCCGATTCACGCCATGGTGTGACTCTGCACCATATTCCCCATCACTCAACAGCGCTTCAATTGCCAGATACACACATCCACTGTCATATCCATCCACAACCCGTTTCCCCCTTGTTTTATAACCCCATCAATATTAGCGGATAAAAAAAGAGCTGCTCGCTGAAGCTGAAAATTTCATGAAAATAACTGCCGGATATCCTCCATTCACGGTGCAATATCCGAATCGGCAAGAGAGCCTCGAGTGGATCAGCCCCGAGAATAATATCAGGGGCTCGAATGCTGCTCGCCATCACCAACGAAAGATCCGACCAGAAACATGATCAGCATCACACTATTTACTTAGCCTGCTAAACAAGTATGATACTTAGCAGGCTAAGTACATTGAGGATGAGAAGATGACGGATCTGGAAAGGTTGCGCGAGCTGTCGCTCGCCGAGCAGATAGCGCGGATGCACCGGCTATGGCGTACTGCCGCCGATCTGGAGCTGGCTCCCCTTGGCCTCACCCATCCCCGCTGGACCGCGCTGTGGAAACTCTCCCGCATGGGGAACCATGTCAGCCAGAAGACCCTGGCCGAAGCCCTCGAGATAGAGCTCCCATCCCTGATGCGCACCCTGGGCCAGCTGGAAGAGCAGGGACTGATTGAGCGTCACTGCTGCAGTCAGGACAAGCGGGCCCGCATCGTCTGCGTGACCTCGGCTGGCCAGACCCTGCTCGATCAGATCGCCGACCGCATCATGAATATCCGCCGCGAGCTGCTGGGGGGCATCGACGAGCAGACCCTGCAGCTGTTTGAAGCCACGGTGCAGCGGATCTCGGCCAACGCCCTCAGCAAGATTGAACAACACCACGACCGACAAGCCGGAGGCGATACAAGCCCTCCCGAGACCGACACAGAGAGAGAATAAGATGACCCCTGATCAACAATTTACCCGCTGGATCAAATGGTCCATGGCGGGCTTTGCCACCCTGTTTGCCTATTTTCTGATAGCCGACCTGCTGATGCCCCTCACCCCTCAGGCGATGGCGACCCGGGTGGTCACCAAGCTGGCCCCCCAGGTGAGCGGCAAGGTGATCGAGGTCGCCGTTCACAACAACCAGCAGGTCAAGAAGGGGGATCTGCTGTTCAGGCTGGATCCGGCCCCTTTTGAACTGGCTGTGGAGCAGGCCCGCCTTGTGCTAGCGCAGGCAGAGCAGCAGAACAGTGAACTGGATGCCGCCCTGACCGCCGCCGTCGCCGAGATCAACGCCAAGGAGACCCTGGCCAGCCAGAAGTGGCGCGAGGCTGAGCGGATCGATGCGCTCTACCAACGTCACATGGTTTCGCTGCAACAAAAAGATGAAGCTGACAGCGCCCTGCGCAGCGCCCAGGCCAACCTGCGCGCCAGTCAGGCCAAACTGGCCCAGATCAAGGCCAGTCGTGGCGTGACCGGTGAGGATAATCTGTTGCTGCGCCAGGCCCGCAACAAGCTGGCGCAAGCGCAGCTGGCCCTCTCTTACAGCCAGGTCCACGCGGATCAGGATGGCACCATCACCAACCTGCAGCTCAAGCCGGGCAGTATCGCCAGCGCGGGCAGCCCGCTGCTGGCGCTGGTGTCGGAACAGGTCGATGTCATAGCCGATTTTCGGGAGAAGAGCCTGCGCCATGTCGGCGAGCAAACCCGCGCACTGGTCGCCTTCGATGGCGAGCCGGGTCAGCTCTATCCTGCTCGGGTAAGCAGTCTGGATGCCGGAGTGAGTGCCGGTCAGTTTGATGCCAATGGTCGACTGGCCGCGCCGGTGGAGTCTGATCGCTGGGTACGGGATGCCCAGCGGATGCGGCTGCACCTCGAGCTGGAGCAGCTCCCCGATCATCTGCCAGCCGGGGCGCGAGCCACGGTGCAACTGCTGCCGGACAATGCCCTGACCGCCATGCTGGCACGGGGCCAGATCCACCTGCTCAGCCTGCTCCATTATGTCTACTAACCACGCCACTCACCCGTCGGCCAATACCGCCCCAGCACACCCCGCCGGTGGTGCTTCCGCTCACCTCTGGTATCGGCCCCTCACCGGCAACGAGCTGCGCCAGTGCCTGCGCATCGCCTTTGGCTGCACCACGGGCTTTCTGCTCTGCAAGCTGTTTGGCTGGAATTACGGGGTCTTCTATACGGTCACGCCGGTGCTGCTGCTGGGGATGGTGCCTGTAATGAATGGCCATGCCGCGCGCCAGCTGATCGCGGCGGCGGTGGTCTGTGGGGTGGAGGTCGGGCTGCTGGGGGGGCTGTTTGGCAGCCATCCGGCGCTGATGACTCCCATCGCCTTTCTGCTGTTTCTCTACCGTTTCGCAGCCATGTCGCGGGGCAGCCTGTTTCTGTTCGGGGCCAACGGGGTGCTGAGCCTCAGCATCATGCTGCACTTTGCCAGCTATCCGCAGACCGACCTCAACGACCTGATCCTCAACAATATCTGGGCGAGCCTGCTGTCGGTGCTGATCGCCTACCTGATGACCATGCTGATCCCGGATGTGGAGGCCAGACCCAAGCCCGCCTCGGCCCCCAAGGCACCGCACCGGATGCGCCATGAAGCCCTGCTGGGGGCCACTGTGGCCACCCTGTCATTTCTGGTCTTTCAGGTGTTTGACCTGCGCGACTCCATGTCTGCCCAGGCCACGACCCTGCTGGTGCTGTTCCCCATGCACTGGAACGGCGCCCTCAGTTATGCCCGCAAACGGGCGATGGGTACCTTGCTGGGGGTCACCTTCGGCCTGCTCGGCCAACTGCTGCTCTATGACTGGTCAGGGCAACTGCTGCTGGTCGCTCCACTGCTGTGGCTCGGCGCCATGCTGTTCAGCCATGCCCACGTCAAGGAGGCAGGCGGTTCGGGGGTCGGCTTTGGCGCCCTCACCACCCTCGGCATCCTGTTTGGCCAGTACCTCACCCCGGGCAACGATCTGGTGTTCAGCGCCCTCTACCGGGTGAGCAGCATCCTGTTTGCCATCGTGGTCACCCTGCTGGCCTGCTACCTCGTCCACCGGTTGCTCAACCGCTTCGAGGCGACCCGCTTCGGTTATTGATCTCCTGTTGTAAACACTGTTGTCAGCCCATGGATGAGCTCTCTTTCGCCCCGTCGCCTGCCGGGGCGTTTTTTTCTCTCCCTTATTTACCTCCCTCCTGCCGCCACGGATCAGCGCAGAAGTGTAGCTATGCTTGTAAAGCTGCAGTCGATGAGGTGCACCTATGATTCCGTGGTTTAAAAAATGGTTGGTGTGTCTGCTGCTGGCGACCAACCCGCTCGGGGCTACCCCGCTTGTCATTGGTGCCGAAGATGACTGGGCCCCTTATTGCGAGCGCGACAAGGAGGATGGCCAGCCTCACGGGCTGGCGCCAGAGCTGGTCAAGGCGGTGTTCGCCGCCGAAGGGATCGAGATTGTCTTTCGTACCCTCCCCTTTGCCCGCTGTATGCACGATGCGAAAAGCGGCAAACTTGCGGGGTGCTTCAACGCTACCATCACCGAAGAGAACCGCTACCAGTACCATTGGCACGATACCCCCATGTTCGAGGAGGATCTCGCTATCTTCGCCCTCGCCAGCGAACCGCAACGGGATCTCAAGCTCACCTCGCTGGAGGGTAAACGGGTAGGCATCACCCTCGGTTACACCTATCCCACCGATTTTATGGAGAACCCCAGGATCACCCGCTTTCAGGCCAAATCCGATGCCCAGATCCTCGAGATGCTGGTACGCGGCCGGGTCGACTACATCCTGATGAACGGCATGCCGGGCTACCTCAAGATCCAGCAGAAACAGCTGACCGGCAAGGTGGTCAAGGTTGGCAAGCTCTCTACTGATGGCTTCTGGCTCGCTTTCTCCCGCAACACACCGCAAGGGGAAGCGCTGGCCAAACAGTTCGAGCAGGGATTGCAGAAGATCAAGAACAATGGCACCTATGAGACGCTGATCCGCCAGTTTGAAACCAGGCTTGGCCTGCACTGATTGGCGCAACCTTGTTGTTAGTGACATCCCCTCATACTCGTCCGGTATGCCTGACAGCCAGCGACGCACCGAATGGCCTTCATGATTGCACAATGGGGGTAACCTGTTAGGCTCACCCCCGTATGACACCAATGGAGCTGTAATCATGAATAAGGCATATATGATGGCCGCTGGTGCACTGACTCTCGGCCTGCTCGCTGGCTGCAATCAGGGCAATACTCTCTCCGTCACCGGTGGCGAACCGGTCAGTTACCAATGCGAGCAGGGCAAGAGGGTGCAGGTGCGCTACTTCTCCCTCTCCGACGATAGCCTCAACTTTATCAAACTGTCGCTGCCGGACGGCAAGGATTACACCCTGCCCCAGGCCATTTCAGCCTCCGGCGCCCGCTATACGGACGAACACGAAGCCGTCTGGTGGAACAAGGGGAATGAGGGCTTTGTCGAGCTGCGGGATCAGGATGGCGAGTGGCAGACTGCCTACGACAACTGCAAACAGCAATAAACGTGACCCCGGCCTGGCCGGGGTCTCTCTTTCTCTGGCATCAGAGTGGTGGGGGATTAGTTGATCTCGATCTCGAAGCGGTTGGTTACCTCGACCGGGATGGCATCCGGGTTGCCCTCTGCCGGGCTGTAGCGGATCCGCGAGAGGGTCGCCAGCGCGCTCTGCTCCAGCTCGCCGGGGGGCTCGGCCGCCACCACTTCCGGCTTGACCGGCGTGCCGCTGGCGTCGATTTGATAGCGCACTTCCACATACCCCTTGACCGGTTTGGCCGGCAGGGCAGGCTCGTCATTGCCAAGCCATGACCACTGCTTCTCCTGAACCCAGTAGCTGGACAACTGCTCGAGAGGGATAGCGATCGGAGCGCGCTCGTGCGCTACCTCCTGACGGGATGAGCACCCCAGCAACAGTGTCACTGCCAGACCTGACCATACTGCGACTTTCCACTTCATGTAACGCTCCTTGTTCTCTGCCGGTGCTTGTTGCCGGACTGCGGGACGCTCAACGCGGCCCGCTTGGTCAGTCACCCATCCTAACGAAAAAGTATTCGTATGAACATGAACAAAAGGACCAACCCCGAGAGGTTGGCCCTTTTATCGTCAATAAGCTCACTAACCAGCCGCTGGCATCAGCCGCGCTTGTCGCTCACCACCAGCCAGAGCGCATGCACCATGCCCGGCAGACCGCCCATCAGGGTCAGCACTATGTTGATTAAAAAGTGCAGGCTAAAGCCCACCTGGATAAACGCGCAAACCGGGGGCAGGAAAATGGCCAGCAGGATCTTGAGCAGATTGTTCATCTCGGCTCTCCTTTTCAAAAATGTCGTCAGGATTGGAATGGGCTAACCATAAACATCCCGGGCTTCAACTGCAAACCAGACAGGGAATTCGCTCACCCGCATCACGCCAGGCGTTGAGGTCGTGGATCTGCTGATTGCTGCTGCCACGCCAGAGCAGGCCCGGGTCTGCCAACTCCTTTTCAAACTTGCCATCCACCAGCACATCCAGCAAGGCAACCAGCTCGCGCTGGGCATCTGACAGCTCGCCGAGCAGATAGCCGGTCCAGCACCAGATGTCCTTGCCCGGACACTCGGTGCGTACCCGTTTCACCAGCGCCAGCACGTGGGACACGTTGGCCGGGTGGAGCGGATCGCCGCCGGAGAGCGACAGACCACGCCGTTTGATGCGGCTGTCGTTGAGATCCGCAATGATGCGATCGCTCATCGCCTCATCGAACGGCTTGCCGCCATCGAGCCGCCAGGTGCTCTGGTTGTAGCAACCCGGGCACTGATGCTCGCAACCGGAGACAAACAGGGTGGCACGGGTGCCGGGGCCGTTGATCACATCGACCGGGTAGTATTGGTGGTAGTGCATCGCTTGTTTCCTGCCTCGTTCACGGGACAGCGGCATAGCTGCCGCCCTCCAATGAAAATGGCCCCTTGAGTCAGGGGCCAGCTCTTCATTGCCCGTGCGCTTACATATGTTTGACGCGGCGCTTCACCTCTTCCTGCTTGCCCGCATTGAAGGGGCGCGCATCCGGGCTGCCGAGGTAGCCGCAGACACGGCGGGTCACCGACACCTTGGCGGGGTCGTGGTTACCGCAGCGTGGGCAGGTAAAGCCCTTGGAGGTGCACTCGAACTCGCCGGTGAAGCCGCAGTCATAGCACTCGTCAATGGGGGTGTTGGTACCGTAGTAGGGCACCTTGTCATAGCTGTAGTCCCAGACGTTCTCCAGCGCTTCCAGATTGTGCTGGATGTTGGGGTACTCGCCGTAGCAGATGAAGCCACCGCTGGCGATGGGCGGATAGGGCGCCTCGAAGTCCAGCTTGTCGTACGGGTTGACCTGCTTCTCCACATCGAGGTGGAAGCTGTTGGTGTAGTAACCCTTGTCGGTCACGCCGGATACCACGCCAAACTCCTTGGCGTCGATACGGCAGAAACGAGTGCAGAGGTTCTCGCTCGGGGTGGAGTAGAGGCTGAAGCCGTAGCCAGTCTCCTCTTTCCACTCATCGATGGCCGCCCTGAGACGGGCAATGATGGCGATGGCCTTCTGTTGCAGCTCGGCGCTGTCAAACAGGTGCACCTTGTCACCAAACAGGGCGTTGATGGTCTCGTGAACGCCGATATACCCGAGGGAAATGGAGGCGCGACCGTTCTTGAAGATCTCGCTGACGTTGTCGTCCGCCTTCAGCCGCACGCCGCAGGCACCTTCCATATAGAGGATCGGAGCAACCCGCGCCTTGACGCCATCCAGACGGGTGATGCGGTACATCAGCGCCTTCTTGGCGACCCGCAGGGAAGCATCCAGACGATCCCAGAACTCCGCTTCATCACGGGATTTCAGGGCAATGCGCGGCAGGTTGAGGCTCACCACCCCCAGGTTGTTGCGACCTTCGTGGACGAGCTCGCCATTCTCCTCGTAGGCACCGAGGAAGGAGCGGCAACCCATGGGAGTCTTGAAGGAGCCAGTCACCTTCACCACCTGGTCGTAGTTGAGAATATCCGGGTACATCCGCTTGGAGGCACACTCCAGCGCCAGCTGCTTGATGTCGTAGTTGGGATCGCCCTGCTTGTGGTTGAGGCCATCCTTGATGGCGAACACCAGTTTCGGGAACACCGCGGTCTTCTTGTTCTTGCCAAGGCCGGCGATACGATTGCTGAGGATGGCGCGCTGGATCATCCGCGACTCCCAGCTGTCCCCCAGGCCAAAGCCGAAGGTGACGAACGGCGTCTGACCGTTGGCAGTGTGCAGGGTGTTGACTTCGTACTCCAGCGACTGGAAGGCGTCGTAACACTCTTTCTCGGTGCGGGCCATGGCATAGGCTTCCACATCGGCAATGCCCCACTCTTCGGCCACTTCACGGTGTTTCTGCCAGCTGATGGTCACATAGGGGGCCAGCACTTCGTCGATGCGGTTGATGGTGGTGCCGCCATAGATGTGGCTCGCCACCTGAGCGATGATCTGGGCGGTCACGGCCGTGGCGGTGCTGATGGATTTCGGGGTATCGATCTCCGCATTGCCCATCTTGAAGCCGTGGGTCAGCATCCCTTTCAGATCGATCAACATGCAGTTGAACATCGGGAAGAAGGGCGAATAGTCGAGATCGTGGAAGTGCAGATCACCGCTCTCATGGGCCTGAACCACATCACGGGGCAGCATATGGCTGGTGGCATAGTGCTTGGCGACGATACCTGCCAGCAGGTCGCGCTGGGTCGGGATCACCTTGGAGTCTTTATTGGCATTCTCGTTGAGCAGGGCAGCGTTGGTCTGCTCGACCAGACCACGGATCTCCTGTGCCAGACGGCCGCGGGCCTCGCGAGCCTGATCCCGATCGTGACGGTATTCGATGTAGGCACGGGCGATGGCCTTGTCATCGGAGGCCATCAAGTGGTTTTCAACCAGACGCTGGATCTCGTGAATATCAACTTCACCACGCCCATCCAGCTCCTGACTCACTGCGCTTGAGATACGCTGTGCCAGTGCCGGATTGGCCTGATTGACCGCCTCCGCCGCACGGCTGACCGCATCGCTAATCAGCTGGGCATTGAATGGTGCGCGACATCCGTCACGTTTGATCACAACCGGTTTCATGGATTTTCCCCGTTAAAAGGCCAGGCATTTGCCTCTGGCTCACCCTTGTTGGGCCCCCCTCCCGGCATCTCGTCCTGGACGCAAATAAATTCAGCCGAGGCTTGACAAGCCTGGGCTGAAGATAGGAGGGGAACAGCTTATACACAGCTTAATAACACAACATATAGGGATTAAAAACGAATGCGTCCCTATATGTGGTGTCTATTAGGCACCAAAGCGCAGCCTCATTTCTTGATCCAGAACAGGTTTTTCAGCGAGCGGGACAGTTCACGACCAACCAAAAAAAGACTCAATAAAACCCGATCCCAAGCAGAGTGTGGGCTGGCGTCCGATCCGCTCAACCGAAAAAAAATCGCGCCCTGCCATACCGGTTTCGAGATGACAGTAACGGCAAACACTGCCCATACTGAGCATGCATACACTATCACTCGACAGGGGCCTTCCCATGCGCACCTCCCTGCTGTTGCTACTGCTCTCCACCCTCTCCCTGCCGCTCTGGGCCGCAAACATTCTGGTGATCAGCAGCTACCATCCCGAATACCTTTGGGACCAGAGCTACAACGAAGGTTTGCGCAAAGGGTTGCAGGGGGAGCACAAGATCTCTCACTTCTATATGGACACCAAACGCTATCCACGGGAGGCGTTCGACGACATCGCTCAACGGGCTATCGCTTTTTATCTCAAGAGCAAACCGGATCTGGTGGTGCTGGGGGATGACAATGCCATCAACTATCTGGCCAACGAGATCGCCTCGCTGGGTACTCCCGTTGTTTTTCTCGGCATGAACGAAAACCCCCGCCTCAAGGGCTTTGTCGGCCACCCCAAGATCACCGGGGTGCTGGAACGCCCCCTGCTCAAGCGCAACATCAGCGAAATAAGCCAGATGATGGGAGGGCTTGACAAGGCGCTGGTACTGTTTGATTCCAGCAATGTGGCCCTCACCGCTATCGAGGATGAATTCAAGACCCAGACCGAATTGCGAGTCGGCCAGACCCGGGTCAACAGCCAGCTGATGGGGGATTACAGCCTCTGGCAGGAGGCGGTGCTCAACGCCAAGAAGAATGGCTATCAGGCAATCTTCCTCGGCCTCTACCACACGCTGGTCGACGATAATGGCAAGCATGTGAGCGAACAGACGGTGCTGGAGTGGACCAGCGCCAACACACCGGTTCCTCTCTTCTGTTTCTGGGAGTTTGCCGTCGGCAAGGGGATGGCCATCGGCGGGCTGGTACTGGACGGCCACGATCAGGGGTTGCAGGCAGCGTCCCTTATCAACACCATACTGGCGGGCACCCTGCCCCGTACTATCTCCCCGCGAGCGGCCCTGCGCGGCGAATATGTCTTCAGCAAGAGCGAGCTGGCCCGCTGGCAGCTCACTGTGCCCGACAAATGGCACAACAAGATCATGTGGCGTGAGTAACAATAAGTAACCCGGCACATTGGCCGGGTAACACCTGCACAGTCAGATGACTGATGACCGAAAGCCGCGTGAGTCAGCTGGCAGCAAAAGGCAGGGAGAGGCGCTTGGCAAGCGCCTGGAAGTGCTGGCTGATCTCGGCACCAAACAGAGGATCACCGATAGCTCGGTTCTGCCAGTTTTGCTCCAGATGACGCCAGTCATCCTCGGTCAGGGAGTCACGCAGATGGGGGAAGATCACCCCCTCTTCGTAGTTCATGTGTGCCTCTTGCAGCTCCACGAAGCGCTCCAGCTTGGCGGTGAACTGATCGAGCGGGATCACCGCATCCATCAGGATCATCTCCACCATCTCCTTGAGCTCGGTCCCTGCCTCCAGCAACTTGAGATGCTCTTCATGCAAGCGGTTCGCGACATCCCCCTCCACCACCCGGTATTTCAGGTAGTAGTCATAGACAAGATCTTCCTTGGGGTGGTGATACTTGTCAGAGACCTCCCGCAGATAATCGATGACATCGCGCACCAGAAAATAGCTGATGGGTTGCTCGGCACGAATGGCGGCCAGCTTCTGCTTCAGCAGATCCAGCAGTCGGGCGATATTGAGGTGATCCTTGTGCAGACTCGATAACATGGGCACTCCTTGGCGCTGAAATAAAATGTTACTTTCCTGAGTATACGGTCATTTGTCGCCCGAACTTTGCACTCAATCAAGTGGTTGGCAGACAGATTGCCATTCGATCGGGCTTTTACCCTGCAATTCCAGCAGGCGGTTGGTCTCGGAAAAGTGGCCGCAACCGATAAAACCACGGTGGGCAGAAAGGGGGCTGGGATGGGGTGCCGTCAACACGTGGTGGCGTTGCCGGTCGATAAAACGCCCTTTCTTCTGGGCATGGGAGCCCCACAACAGAAATACCACCCCCTGACAACTGGCATTGATCTGCTCAATGACCCGATCGGTGAAGGTTTCCCACCCCAGATGGGCATGAGAGTGTGCCTGACCGGCCTGCACTGTCAGCACTGTGTTGAGCAGCAGAACCCCCTGTCTGGCCCAGGACTCCAGAAAACCGTGATTGGGTGTGACGAAACCAGGCAGATCCCGCTGCATCTCCTTATAGATGTTGACCAGTGAGGGAGGCGTACGCACGCCGGGCAGAACGGAGAAGCAGAGGCCATGTGCCTGATTGGGGCCGTGGTAGGGATCCTGCCCCAGGATCACCACCTTGACCTGATCCAGTTCGGTCAATTTGAAGGCGTTGAATACATCGGCAGCAGGAGGATAAATCACCTTGCCTGCTTCCCGCTCGCTCCTGACGGTCGCCAGCGTACTCTTGAAATAGTCCTGCTCTTTCTCAGAGCCAATCACATCACTCCAGGTCAGCACCCCGGCCTCCTCACTTGATACGGCGAAGGGCTCAGGATAGGGGGGCAGCCCGCAAGACGCAACCGTAGCTCACACTTTCCAGAGCTTGGCGAGCCGGCCGGAGCGCTCCAGTTTGTGCAGGCCTGCGTTAAACAGCAACATCAAGCGGCGCGCATCGGGATCGGCCTTGCGCATCAGCAAGTATCCCGGTTGCGACCAGATGGGGTCGGCGGCGCCGGTCAGTGATAGCGATTGGGGATGACGAGAGAGTGCCTGCTGAAACAGAACCTGGGCCACCTGCTCATCCATAACCAGATAACGAATACGTCCGGTAAGCAGTTTCTCCATGCTCTCCTCATCGGAGTCGGACCACTCAAGCGCCAGCTCGGATTGCCTTGCAGCAAACCCTTCACCATAAAAATAGCCACGGGTAACCCCGACAGGCTCGTTTTTCAGCTCACCCATACTGACCAATGGCGAGCCGTTCAGCGCAAGCAGACGGGTCGTAAATTTGCCCAGCGATGCAGAGAGATAGAAGTACTGTTCGCGTTCGCGAGAGCGAAACCAGGGCATGGTAATCATATAACGCCCTTCAAGAGTCAGGCTGTATGCCTCAGCCCAGGGGTAGAAATGAAAGCTGACATCGACCCCCTGCTCGGCAAAAGCTTCGCGCACCACCTGACAGAGGAACCCCTGGTTGGGCAGCGACTCACTGATATAGGGCGGCCATTCGCCCACCGCAATGCGTACCGTTTCGGCCCGGACCACAGTCGTGATTGCCCAACAACAGAACAGGGCCAACCATCCCCACTTTCGCCACCTGATATTCACCCGACACTCTCCTTGCTTTCTGCTGAGTGTAGTCAACACCTCAATCCACCGCAGAAAAGCTGAAAAAGATGTAGTTAAATTACTAGATTAAAAAGATAAAAGATGCATAATTAGGATATCTTACAAAATCAGAAAAATGACCTATTTTTGATTCAACTCAATAATTTAATCCCATTTAAATGGCGGTTTATCGATTTTTATTGATCTGGATCAATTTTGGTAATATTACCAACATGGTATATATGACCCCATCAAAGCAAAGGTGTAAGGCAAGGGCCCTTTAAGTCACCGCAATTAACGGTAGCTTAAATACATCAGGGTAATTTCCTTACAGTTGGATTCGCGTTCCCATTGAGGAGTCATACCATGATCAAAGGCATTCAAATCACCCAGGCTGCCAACACCGCCCTGCTGAACTCTTTCTGGCTGCTGGACGAAGAGAAGCAACAGGCTCGCTGCATCTGTGTCAAAGGCGATGCCTTTGCTGCCGATCAGGAGGTAGCACTCTCTGACCTGGGCCAGTTCGAATACCGCGAGCTGCCTGTTCAGGCCGAACCGGCTGTTGAAGGTGGTCAGCACCTGAACGTCAACGTGCTGCGTCGCGAAACTCTGGAAGATGCTATCGAGAATCCGGAGAAGTACCCGCAGCTGACCATCCGCGTATCTGGCTACGCAGTGCGTTTCAACGCCCTGACCCCGGAACAGCAGCGTGACGTGGTTACCCGTACTTTCACCCAGAGCCTGTAATCAGCGTCCTGCAGTGAACCGCTGATATAGCGAGTATCAGCACAAAAAAAACGGCCGGTAGGCCGTTTTTTTATACGAGCTTTTCACTGGGTAAGCACAAAAAAACAAGGCCTCGCATTGCGAGGCCTTGTAATAAGTGCTTGCCCCATCAGGCAGAGGTATCGAGGGGCTCAAAACCCTTGATCAGGTCATCAATGGCCTTCATCTGTTTGAGGAAGCCTTCCAGCTTCTCCAGCGGCAGAGCACTCGGACCATCACAACGGGCAATTTTCGGATCCGGGTGTGATTCGATAAAGAGACCGGCTAGACCGACTGCCATACCGGCGCGGGCCAGCTCGGTCACCTGCTCGCGACGGCCACCGGAGGCGGCACCCAGCGGGTCGCGGCACTGCAGGGAATGGGTCACGTCGAAGATCACCGGATAGCCGCCGGTACTCTTCTTCATCACGCCCAGACCCAACATGTCCACCACCAGGTTGTCGTAGCCAAAGTTGGCGCCACGCTCGCAGAGGATCAGCTGATCATTGCCGCACTCCTCGAACTTGTCGGTGATGTTCTTCATCTGGCTTGGGCTCAGGAACTGCGGCTTCTTGATGTTGATGACGTTGCCGGTGCGGGCCATCGCCTCCACCAGATCGGTCTGGCGTGCCAGGAAAGCGGGCAGCTGGATAACGTCCACCACCTCGGCAACCGGTTTGGCCTGATGGGGTTCGTGCAGATCGGAAATAACCGGCATGCCGAAGGTCGCTTTCAGCTCCTGAAAAATCTTCATCCCCTCTTCCAGACCCGGACCACGGTAGGAGTGGATGGAGGAGCGGTTGGCCTTATCCCAGCTCGCCTTGAAGACAAACGGGATGCCCAGCTTGCTGGTCACTTCCACATACTTCTCGCATACCGCCATCGCCATATCGCGGGATTCCAGCACGTTCATGCCGCCAAACAGCACGAACGGTTTGTCATTGGCAACATCGATCTGGTTGATCTTGATATTCTTCTGTTCCATCTAAGACTTCCTTAGTGAAGGGGCCTGAAGCCAAGTTAATCCGTTGCGACCGGACGCAGCGGCCTTGATATTCTTCTGTTTCGACTCCAAGACATCCTTAATGAAAGGGCCTGAAGCCAAGTTAGTCCATTGCGACCGAACACAGCAGCCTTGGTATTCTTCTGTGTCAGTTTCAAGCGTCCTTAATGAAGAGGCTTGGGGCTAAGATCCAGCGCAGCCAGTTGCACTTTCAGCACATCGGCTACCGGATCGTCCGGGCATTGCTCAATAAAGTATTCGAAATCGTCGGCAGCCTGGCGCGGGCAATCGAGCTGCTCGTAGATAAAGCCGCGATCCCGCGTCTCCAGGGGATCGCCGGGCTTCATCCGTAGAAGTAACTCGCTGCAGCGCAGAGCCTCGGGCATGCGATCTTCCCGCAGCAAGGCCCCCTTGCTGACGTTGAGCAGCCGTTCGATGATCTCCCACTGGCCAGAGGGCTGCAGGTAGTCCGGGGTCAGGGTGGCCAGATCGCCGAGCGCACCGCGCAGCAGCAGTTCAATACGGGCTAGGCTCAACTCGTCGCCGGTAAAGGGGTCGACATAGACCTCCCCTTCGCCACCAGCAAAGCTCACCAGGAAGTGACCCGGGAAACAGATCCCCTCCACATCGAGACCAATCTTGCGTCCCAACTGGATGATCAGGATACCGAGGCTGACGGGTATTCCCTTACGCTGCAGCAGCACCTGATTGATGTCGCAGTTGTCAGCCGAGAAATAATCCTGCCAGTCGCCGTAAAACCCGAGGCTCTGATAGAAACCGCGCAGCAGTTGCTGGCGCACCTCGTCGCAGGTCCCCTCTTCGATCTGCTCATCCAGCCACTCATCCAGCAGCTGCAGCTCGCGGATCCCCTGCTCGGCCGAGCCATAGATTTCATCGCTGACCGCCAGGGCCAGCTCGGTCAGCTCATGGGCTTCAAAATCGGTCCATTCGTCTATACGTAACATGCTTTTCATGCCTTAACCGAACAAACTCGCCTGTTTGAGCACTGCCAACTTGGCAATAAAGTAGATCCAGCCGAGCGCCCCCAGAAAGGAACACCAGCGCACCAGATTGCTTTTGGCCAACCGCAGCGCCATCGCCGCCAGAAAGACCAATACCAGGATCCCCGTCAACTTCTCGCTGAGCCAGGGAATGCCGTTATTGAGCGGGTTGAGACCCAGCACCACGCAGAGCAGTATGCCGGAGAGCACCACCAGTCCGTTGAGCAGACCGCTGGTTTTCAGCACGGGTGCGCTGAATGCCCGAGCGGAGCCGGCCTGAACCCAGTAAAAACGCAGCATAAACATCAGCACTGCCCCGCCAATCAGGGTGAGATGCAGATGTTTGAGCAAAAGATAGCTGTTCAATGTCAATCCTCGATGCAGAAGCCTCACCCCTGCCCGTCAAACTGGTAGTAAAGGGAGTCAGCAGGTCGGGCACATGCCCAGAGTGACCCGCTCGTTCTCCCCGTAATCACGCACCGTGGTTACGCTGCGATAGCCCAGATCCTGCAACAGCTGGCGCACCACCATCCCCTGATCCCAGCCATGTTCCAGCAGCAGCCACCCTTCGCAGTGCAGATGGGCCGGGGCATGGGTCGCAATATGGCGGATATCCGCCAGCCCCGATTCGTCCGCAACCAGCGCCGAGCGAGGTTCAAAGCGCACGTCACCCTGCTCGAGATGGGGATCGGCGCCGTCGATATAGGGGGGATTGGAGACAATCACCGCAAAACGTGGCGTCTTGTCGCGATCCGGCTCACCAAAGGGTTCGAACCAGCTGCCATCGCGCACCTCGATGGGTAACCCCAGCGCGGTGCTGTTCTCGCGGGCCAGCGCCGCGGCATCTGCCATCCGATCCACCGCCCACACATCAACTTCGGGCCGCTCGGACTTGAGCGCCAGCGCGATGGCACCTGTGCCGGTACCCAGATCCAGCACGGCGCAGGGCCCTTGCGGGATCTTCGCCAGCGCCTGTTCCACCAGCACCTCGGTATCGGGGCGCGGGATCAGGGTCGCTGGGCTCACTTTCAACGGCAACGACCAGAACTCCCGCTCGCCAACGAGATGAGCGATAGGCTCGCCGTTGAGACGACGGGCCAGCCACCCCTGCAGGATGGCCTGCTGGTCGGCATCCAGCTCACGCTCGGGCCAGGTCATCAGATAGCTGCGACGACAATCGAGCAGATGGCAGAGCAGTGCATCGGCATCGGCGCGGGGGGATTCCCCGCCCGCCAACACAGTCATGATATGGGCGCGGGCCTGCTGGATCTGCATCAACGCTGCCCTACCTTAATCGCGCTCTTCTGAATGCGAGCTTGCCGGTACTGCACTTGCATCAATTGCTCTCGGCCAAGGAGGCAAGCTGGTCGGCCTGATACTCCTGCACCAGCGGCGTGATGACGCAGTCCAAGTCCCCTTCCAAAATTTCGGAGAGACGGTACAGGGTGAGATTGATGCGGTGCTCGGAGAGACGGCCCTGCGGATAGTTGTAGGTCCGGATGCGCTCGGAGCGATCGCCGGAGCCCACCAGATTGCGGCGAGTGCTCTGCTCGGCGGCGCGGTGGCGCTCATCCTCGGCCGCTTGCAAGCGGGCGGAGAGAACTGACATCGCCTTGGCGCGGTTCTTGTGCTGGGAGCGCTCGTCCTGACACTCCACCACCAACCCGGTCGGCAGGTGGGTGATGCGGATGGCCGAGTCGGTCTTGTTGACATGCTGACCACCGGCACCGGAGGCGCGGAAGGTATCGATCTTCAAGTCGGCCGGATTGATCTCGATCTGCTCGGCTTCCGGTACTTCCGGCAACACGGCGACGGTACAGGCGGAGGTGTGCACTCGCCCCTGGGATTCGGTCTCCGGCACCCGCTGCACCCGGTGGCCACCGGATTCAAACTTGAGACGGCCGTAGACGCGCTCGCCATCGATCTTGGCGATCACCTCCTTATAACCACCATACTCCCCGTCATTACAGCTGACGATGGAGACGCGCCAGCCCTGACGCTCGGCAAACCGTGAATACATGCGGAACAGGTCGCCTGCAAAGATGGCCGCTTCGTCACCGCCGGCACCGGCCCGGATTTCCAGATAGCAGTTGTTGTCATCCTTGGGATCCTTGGGCAGCAGCATCACCTGCAGCTCCTGCTCCAACACCTCCAGATTGGCCTTGGCGAGCGGCAGCTCCTCCTGCGCCATCTCCCGCAGGTCGGCATCATCCTCTTCCAGCATCATCTGGGTCGTTTCCAGATCATCCTGCGCCTGACGAAAACGCTGGAAGGCGTGAACGATATCTTCCAGCTGGGCATATTCGCGGGTCAGGGCGCGATAGCGCTCCTGATCCGAGACCACGTCCGGCTCGCCGAGCATGGCCTGAACTTCTTCGTGGCGCTCGATGAGGCCTTCCAGCTTTCTGATCAGTGACGGATTCATAACTCTTGCTATCTCGAATGGAGGAGAGGGCCACCAGCATGGCAGCCCCGAACAATTACTCTTGTGACAATCCCAGTGCCTGTCGCAACCGGGACAGCGTACTCTCGTCGCCCCGGGAGGCCGCCTGGCGCAGGGCCTGGGTCGGTGCATGGATCAACTTGTTGGTGAGGCGGTGGGCCATCGCCTTGAGCGCCTGCTCGGCACTCTCACCCTGAGCCAGCGCCTGCAAGGCGCGCTGTAGCTCTTCATCCGCCACCTGTTGGGAGTGATGGCGATAATCGCGAATAAGGTCAACCGACCGCTGGCCGCGATACCACCCCATAAACTCGTCTCGTTCCTCCTGCACGATCAGCTCGGCCTGTGCCGCAGCTCGTTTGCGGGTCTCCAGATTCTGCTCGATGATCCCCTGCAAATCGTCCACCGTGTAGAGATAGGCGTCGGAGAGCTCGTCCACTTCAGCCTCTATGTCACGCGGTACGGCGATATCCACCAGAAACATCGGCTTGAAACGACGAGCCTTGAGCGCCCGCTCCACCATCCCCTTGCCGATGATGGGCAAAGGACTGGCCGTCGAGCTGATGACGATATCTGCCTCGTGCAGATAGTCGGGGATCTCTTCGAGCGTCATCACCTGGGCGCCAAATTCGGCCGCCAGGGTCTGGGCGCGCTGCAGGGTGCGGTTGGCCACCATCATCCGGGTGACATTCTGCTCGCGCAAATGGCGAGCCACCAGTTCGATGGTCTCTCCAGCCCCGACCAGTAACACCCTGGTCTGGGAGAGATCGGCAAAAATACGGCGACCAAGGCTGACAGCGGCAAACGCCACCGACACGGCACTCGCGCCAATCTCGGTATCGGTACGCACCCGTTTGGCCACCGAAAAAGATTTCTGGAACAGCCGCTCCAGCGCCCCCTTCACCGATTCCGCCTGCTGGGCATGTGCGTAGGATTGCTTGATCTGCCCCAGGATCTGCGGCTCCCCCAGCACCAGCGAATCGAGCCCGCATGCCACCCGCATCAGGTGGCGTACCGCCTCTTCGTCATGGTGTTGATAGATGGCACTAACCAGCTCGGCAGCATCCAGCCCGTGGAATTGCTGCAGCCAGCGCAACACCTCGCCCTGCTGCTCGCCATCCAGATTGCAGTAAAGCTCGGTACGGTTGCAGGTGGAGACGATCACCGCCTCGTTGATGCCGGGCTGGTTCACCAGCTCACGCAAGGCGCGATCGATGCAGTCCGGGCCAAAAGCGACCCGCTCCCGCAAGGCGACACTGGCGGTGTTGTGGTTGATTCCGAGGGCAAGCAAACTCATGAGTGGGCGACGATCATTTCTTACGCTGGGTGCAAAGGCTGCCAATTGTACGAGAAAGGGTAAGTCTTTAAAAGCAATACGGCCGCCCCTTATACTGTGGCAAATTTCTCTCTCTGGAGCCTTGCCGTGCTGCTGCGTATTTTTACCCTCGCCTGTCTGTTAATCCTTGGCGGTTGTGCCACTACCCAACCCCAGCGTGACCAGGTGAACTGGAACCAGGAGCGGACCCGTCTCGAGCAGCTGACCCACTGGCAGCTATCCGGCAAGATGGCCATCATCACGCCCCAGCAAAAGGGCAGCGCCCGTCTCAACTGGCAGCAAGATGGGGAGGATTATCGCCTCAACCTCACCAGCCTGATCGGCACCAGCATTCTCGAGCTATCCCGCAGCAAGGGGGAGATCACCCTGCTCGACAGCGACGGCAATCGCCACCAGAGCCAGGATGCCGAAGCACTCATCTATCAACTGACCGGCTGGAATATTCCGGTCGCTGGATTGCCAGAGTGGATCAAGGGGCTGCCGGGTCAGGCGGAGTTTGAACTCAACCCCGACAGCAGTCTGGCCAGCGTGCGCGACGGCCAGTGGCAGATCGTCTATGGCGATTATCGGGATCAGGATGGCTACCGCCTGCCGCACCAGCTGACCATGACCGGCCAGAACAGCCGCCTCAAGCTTCAGATCAACCAATGGACTCTTGCACGTTAATGGCTTCCACACGCTGGCCGGCACCGGCCAAACTCAACCTGTTTCTACACGTCAATGGCCGTCGTCCCGATGGCTATCACGAGCTGCAGACCCTGTTTATCTTCCTCAACCACAGCGACTGGCTCGAGTTCGAGGTGATACCTGATAGCAACACACTCACCCTGAGCCCTGCCATTCCCGGGGTGCCGGATGAGCAGAATCTGATTATCCGGGCGGCTCGGCTGCTGCAGGCAACCCTGCCGAGCCCGCAAGGGGCGAATATCAGGCTGGAGAAAGTGCTACCCATGGGCGGCGGCATTGGCGGCGGTTCGTCCGATGCAGCAACCACGCTGGTGGCGCTTAACCACCTCTGGCAAGCGGGTTTGAGTGAAGATGAACTGGCAGCGCTTGGCGTCCAGCTGGGGGCCGATGTGCCGGTGTTTGTCCGTGGCAAGGCGGCCTTTGCCGAAGGAGTGGGCGAGCGGCTGCAACCGGTCGAACTGCCCGATGCCTGGTATCTGGTGCTCAAGCCCGATTGCCATGTGGCGACCGCGGCCGTATTCCAGGATCCGGACCTGCCGAGAGCCACGCCGAAAATGGCGCTGGACAACCTGCTGGAAGGCGAGTGGAAAAACGATTGCGAATCACTGGTGAAAAAGCGCCACCCCGAGGTTGCCAATGCGCTCGGCTGGTTGCTAGAATACGCGCCGTCAAGAATGACGGGCACAGGAGCCTGCGTCTTTACTCAGTTTGAAGACGAAGTGACTGCTCGGGAAGTGTTGGCCAGAGTGCCGAAGGGGTTGGATGGGTTTATCGCCAAAGGCGAGAACATATCACCACTCCTCGCCACTTTGCAACAGCTCAAATGATTGGGGTATCGCCAAGCGGTAAGGCAGCGGGTTTTGATCTCGCCATTCCTAGGTTCGAATCCTAGTACCCCAGCCAATTTGATATGATGGCAGTGATGCGGGTGAGGTCGTGCTCGCCCACACTCAAGGGCTCACCCCCCTTCAGTCATCCCGATGCAGCCAATCCCTTGCTCGTTATCTGGCTAAATCGTTTGCCCCAAAACGATAAGGGTCTGATTTCAGACTCCCCCACATACTGGATGCAACCCCGAGGTTTCAAACCGTGCCTGACATGAAGCTGTTTGCTGGTAACGCAACGCCGGAACTAGCCCAGAAGATCGCAGATCGCCTGTTTATCAAACTCGGCAATGCTGCCGTAGGTCGCTTTAGCGACGGCGAGATCAGCGTACAGATCAATGAGAATGTACGTGGTGGCGATATCTTCATCATTCAATCCACCTGTGCCCCGACCAACGACAATTTGATGGAATTGATCGTTATGGTGGATGCTCTGCGTCGTGCTTCAGCTGGCCGTATCACTGCCGTTATCCCCTACTTTGGTTATGCCCGTCAGGACCGCCGCGTCCGCTCCGCCCGTGTCCCCATCACCGCCAAGGTTGTCGCTGACTTCCTCTCCAGCGTCGGTGTGGATCGCGTGCTGACCGTTGACCTGCATGCCGAGCAAATTCAAGGTTTCTTCGACGTTCCGGTAGACAACGTGTTCGGTAGCCCGGTGCTGCTGGAAGACATGAAGTCCAAGAACCTCGAGTCTCCTGTCGTCGTCTCCCCGGACATCGGTGGCGTCGTGCGTGCCCGCGCCATCGCCAAGCTGCTGGATGACACCGACATCGCCATCATCGACAAGCGCCGTCCCCGCCCGAACGTCTCCCAGGTCATGCACCTGATCGGTGACGTTGCAGGCCGCGACTGCATCATCGTTGATGACATGATCGACACCGGCGGCACCCTGTGCAAAGCCGCAGAGGCCCTGAAAGAGCGCGGTGCCAAGCGTGTATTCGCTTACGCCACTCACCCGGTATTCTCTGGTTCCGCCGTCGAGAACATCAAGAACTCCGTGATCGATGAACTGATCATCACCGACTCCATCCCGCTCACTGCGGAGATGAAAGCGGTCGGCAAGGTCAAGCAGCTGACGCTGTCAACTGTACTGGCCGAGGCCATTCGTCGCATCAGCAACGAAGAGTCCATCTCTGCCATGTTTGAGCATTGATAGATTCAGCAATAACGAAAACCGCCATCAGGCGGTTTTCGTCTTTCTGGACCTTCTCTTTCCAACTTTCTGCTATCTGGTACGACCCTGCCCCCCGGCAGGCTTAAGGATTTACCCATGAATTGCTTGCGTCCCCTCCTGCTCGCGACCCTCACCTCCGCCCTGTTCGCCTGTCAGCCCGCCAAAGAGAACCCGCCCTTCGTGCTGACTCTGGCTCACATGAACGACACCCACTCCCAGTTTGATCCGGTCAATGCCGAGATCAAAGGGCAGATCTTTGCCCAGCAGGGGGAGACGGATACCCTCTATACCCGCTTTGGCGGTTACCCGCGCCTGCTGACCATGGCGAAAGCCTATCAAGCCGATGCGCTGGCCAAGAACCAGCCCTTGCTGCTGCTGCACGGCGGTGATGCCTGGCAGGGCAGCGGCTACTTCAAACTCAACGAGGGGATGGCCAACGCCGAGTTGCTGAGCCAGTTCGGCCTCGATGCCATGGCGCTGGGCAACCACGAGTTCGATCTGGATAACCAGAAGCTGGCCCGCTTCATCGAGGGGGTCAACTTCCCGGTGCTGGCCGCCAACCTCGACACCAAGGCCGATCCGGCCCTCAGCAAGGCTGACAACCTCAAGCCCTTCGTGGTCTACGCCTTTGACGGCAACCAGAAGAGCCCGGTCACCGATCTCGACAACCTGCCGCAAGGCAAACAGCTGGTCGCCGTCATCGGTCTAGTGCTGGAAGACATGGGCAATATCGCCCCCAACGTCGGCAAGCTGCGCTTTGGCAAAGAGGTCGCCTCGGCTCAGGCCACGGTCGACATGCTGCAAGCCAAGGGGATCCACCAGATCGTGGCCCTGACCCACATCGGCAACGAGCGGGATCTGGCGCTGGCGGCCAAGGTAAACGGCCTCGATGCCATCGTCGGCGGCCACTCCCACAGCCTGCTCGGCGATTTTCGCAACATTGGCTGGGGCAAGACCGGCGATTACGCCAAGCTGGTTACCAATCCGGATGGCATCGGCAAAACCTGCGTGGTGCAGGCGGGCTCCTACGCCCAGGCCATCGGTCTGGCACAGGTGACCTTTGACAGCCAGGGTCAGGTGACCGACTGCCAGGGCCACAACAGCCTGCTGGCCAGCCGCGATTTCTTCGCCGATGCGGCGCGCAAGCAAGCACTCGACGAGACCCGCAGCAAAGAGGCAAGCCAGTTTGTCGACAACCAACCCAATCTGGTGACCGTGGATGAAGATCCGCGCCTGCGCGGCATCATCGACAGCCACTACAAACCGGCGCTGGAGCAAGCCTACGGCCCGGTGATCGGTACCATCCCCGAGCAGCTGCAAAATGCCCGTCGCCCCGGCGACAACGGCAGCGACAGCCACGGCTCAGATGTAGCGCCGCTGGTTGCCGAAGGGGAGTTCTACTGGGCCAATACCCCAGCAGTGCAAGCCCTGACCGGCGGCCCGGTCGATTTTTCTCTGGTTGCGGTGGGCGGCGTGCGCGCCGACCTGCCTGCTGGCGAATGGCGTGAGGGGGATAGTGCCCTCACCCTGCTGCCGTTCAAGAACCAGCTCTCGGTGCTGACCCTGACTGGCGCTGAGGTGCGCACCCTCTTGACCGAGACCATCACCGCCACCCTGCCCGCCAGCGCCCATGCCGGCAAGTTCCCCTATGGCGGCCACCTGCGTTACACCTTCCAGGAGACCGACGCAGGCAAGGCGGGCACCCTGACCCAATTGCAGCGCAAGACCGCAAGCGGCGAATGGCAAGATCTGGTGGATAGTCAGCGCTATCGGGTGGTGATGAACGCCTACAGCGCCAACGGCAACGATGGCTGGCAGGCACTGGCCAATGCCCAGCGCCACCGGAGCGAGCGGGTCGACATCGCCAGCGTCAATGGCAAGCTGACCGCCTTCCCGGTGCTCAAAGTGGCACAAAATGGCGAGTTGCTCGGCGCCGTCTACGCCCCGGGCCAGGCCCTCGATTGCAAAGCCAGCGGCGTGGATTGCGGCACCGATGCAGCCTCTTTCGTGGAGTATGTGCGCGATGCCCGTCCCACCCTGACCGTACTGGATGAAGAGACCGTCACCCTGCTGCGTACCAAATAACGACGATAGTCAACCGGGCACAATCCATCGGTAAACTGAAACGGGCCTCTTGCAAGAGGCCCGTTTGCCCACAGTTAGCCACCCATTGGCCGCAATAATGCTGCAAATCCCGCCATAACATGCGCACTGGTTGAGTGATCGCCACTCGGCGGCTAGAATATTGCGTCCTATTGCCCTGGGTAGTGTGCCCACGGCAGCTGCGAGTGAAGACATCAAGCGTGACAAGCGAAATCAAACTGATCGTCGGACTGGGCAACCCCGGCCCGGAATATGCCAAGACCCGCCACAACGCGGGCGCCTGGTATGTGGAGCAACTGGCCCGCTGGCACAATGTCAGCCTGCGTGAAGAACCCAAGTTCTTCGGCCATACTGCCCGCATCCTGGTCGAGGGGCAGGATGTGCGGCTGCTCATCCCGAACACCTATATGAACCTCTCTGGCAAGGCGGTGGCCGCACTGGCGCGTTTTTATCAAATTGAGCCGGAAGCGATGCTGGTGGCCCATGACGAACTGGATCTGCCGCCAGGCATCGCCAAGTTCAAGCAGGGTGGTGGTCACGGTGGCCATAACGGCCTCAAGGACATCATCGCCAAGATGGGCAACAACAATAACTTCTTCCGGCTGCGTCTCGGGATCGGCCATCCCGGCAGCAAAGAGCAGGTGGCTGGCTTCGTCCTGACCAAGGCCCCCAGCAGTGAACAGAACCTGATCGACGCCGCGCTGGACGAGTCCCTGCGCGCCACCGATATCCTGTTCAAACAAGATATGACCAAGGCCATGAATCGCTTGCACAGCTTCAAAGCCGAATAAAGCATGACACGGGCCGCCTACGGGCGAGCCTCACAGCATCCATCAAGTAAGGTAACAATCCATGGGTTTTAAATGCGGTATCGTGGGCCTGCCCAATGTAGGCAAATCCACCCTGTTCAACGCACTGACCAAGGCCGGTATCGAAGCCGCCAACTTCCCGTTCTGCACCATCGAGCCGAACACAGGTGTGGTGCCGATGCCGGATCCCCGCCTCGATCAGCTGGCTGCCATCATCAATCCGCAGCGCGTTGTACCGACCACCATGGAATTTGTGGACATCGCCGGTCTGGTTGCCGGTGCCTCCAAGGGTGAAGGTCTGGGTAACCAGTTCCTAGCCAACATCCGTGAAACCGAAGCGATCGGCCACGTAGTGCGCTGCTTCGACGACGAGAACATCATTCACGTTGCCGGCAAGGTCTCCCCTGCTGACGATATCGAAGTGATCAACACCGAGCTGGCCCTGTCGGATCTGGACGCCTGCGAGCGCGCCATTCACCGCCAGTCCAAGCGCGCCAAAGGCGGCGACAAGGATGCCAAGCTTGAAGTAGAAGTGCTTGAGAAGATCAAGGTCGCACTGGAAAACGGCCAGATGATCCGCGGCATGAAGCTGGATAAAGAAGAGCTGGCCGCCGTGAGCCACCTCAACTTCCTGACCCTGAAACCAACCATGTATATCGCCAACGTGGCGGAAGATGGCTTCGAGAACAACCCCTATCTGGACAAGGTGCGTGAAATCGCCGCCGCCGAGAACGCGGTCGTGGTCGTGGTCTGCTGTGCCATCGAAGCCGACATCGCCGAACTGGACGACGAAGATCGCGCCGAGTTCATGGCTGACCTTGGTATCGAAGAGCCGGGCCTGAACCGCGTGATCCGCTCCGGCTACCAGCTGCTCAACCTGCAGACCTACTTCACCGCCGGTGTGAAAGAGGTGCGCGCCTGGACTATTCCGGTCGGAGCTACTGCCCCGCAAGCGGCTGGCAAGATCCACACTGACTTTGAAAAAGGCTTTATTCGCGCCCAAACCATCGCTTTTGAAGACTTTATTACCTACAAGGGTGAGCAAGGCGCCAAGGAAGCGGGCAAGATGCGCGCTGAAGGGAAAGATTACATCGTCAAAGATGGCGATATCATGAACTTCCTGTTCAACGTCTAATCCCATGACAGGCCAGCATTTGCTGGCCTGTTTTTTATCGAGCAGAGTCAGCTATCTGCCAGTCATGCTTTAAAAAAAACCAGATTGTCGGGCTTTTGCGCAACAGAGGCCAATATCTGGTCAAACGCACTCAAATTGCGTTTTTCTGGCAAAAAAAGGGTTGACGCCCCAGAGCCAGATACGCATAATTCGGCCCGCACGGTGACGAGGCAACGACTCACCGGAAGCAAGGTTGGCTATGTAGCTCAGTTGGTTAGAGCATCGCACTCATAATGCGGGGGTCACAGGTTCGAATCCCGTCATAGCCACCA